>DATCRO010000941.1:0-4120 GCA_036569025.1 Burkholderiaceae bacterium | reverse complement strand
GCGCTGATGCACGACACCATCGAGGACTGCGGCGTCACCAAGCCCGAGCTGATCGAGCGCTTCGGCGCGCCCACCGCCGACCTCGTCGACGGCCTGACCAAGCTGGACAAGCTGCAGTTCTCGACGCGCGAGGACGGCCAGGCCGAGTCGTTCCGCAAGATGCTGCTGGCGATGTCGCGCGACGTGCGCGTGATCCTCATCAAGCTGTGCGACCGCCTGCACAACATGCGCACGATGGACGCGATGGCGCCGGCCAAGCGCGCCCGCATCGCCCGCGAGACCATCGAGATCTTCGCCCCCATCGCGCACCGCCTGGGCCTGAACCAGATGTACCGCGAGCTGCAGGACCTGTCGTTCCGCTTCATGTACCCCTGGCGGTATGCGGCGATCGCCAAGGCGCTGGAGCGCGCGCGCGGCACGCGGCGCGACATCGTCGACCGCATGCGGCGCGACGTCGAGAAGGCGTTCGCCGAGGCGCGCAGCAAGGTCACGGTGTTCAGCCGCGAGAAGACGGTGTTCTCGATCTACCGCAAGATGCGCGAGAAGCACGCCGGCTTCGCGCAGGTCAACGACATCTTCGGCTTCCGCATCGTCGTGCACTCGCTGCCCGAGTGCTACCTGTCGCTCGGCACGCTGCACCAGATGTACAAGCCGGTGCCCGGCCGCTTCAAGGACTACATCGCGATCCCCAAGGCCAACGGCTACCAGTCGCTGCACACCACGCTCGTGAACCCGCTGGGCACGGCGGTCGAGTTCCAGGTGCGCACCGAGGAGATGCACGCGGTGGCCGAGGCCGGCATCGCGGCGCACTGGATGTACAAGGCCGGCCCGCAGGGCGGCCGCCCCGACGAGGCGCAGCGCCTGGGCGCGCTGTGGCTGCAGTCGCTGATCGACATCCAGAGCGACACGCACGACTCCAGCGAGTTCCTCGAGCACGTCAAGATCGACCTGTTCCCCGAGGCCGTCTACGTCTTCACGCCCAAGAGCAAGATCCTCGCGCTGCCGCGCGGCGCGACGCCGATCGACTTCGCCTACGCGATCCACTCGGACGTCGGCGACCACTGCGTCGCGGCCAAGGTCAACGGCGAGCCCGTCGCCCTGCGCACGGAGTTGAAGAGCGGCGACGTCGTCGAGGTGAGCACCTCGCCCAACGCGCGGCCGAACCCGTCGTGGCTGAACTCGGTGCGCACCGGGCGCGCACGCTCCAAGATCCGCCATTTCCTCAAGAACCTCGAGCACGAGGAATCGATCCTGCTCGGCGAGAAGCTGCTGACCCAGGCGCTGCGCAACGAAGGCATGTCCGTGCCGGCCGACGACGAGGAGCATGCCGCGCTGTGGCAGTCGCTCACGCGCTGGAGCGGCAGCCGCAACCGCGCCGAGCTGATGGTCGACATCGGCCTGGGCCGCAAGATCGCCTCCATCGTCGCCAAGCGCCTCGCGCAGCTGCTGGGCGAGCGCGGCCAGCGCCCGGGCGCGATCGCGCTGACCATGGGCCGCTTCGCCAACAATGAGGCGGCCGTCGGCCAGAACGTCGTCGAGATCGACGGCAGCGAGGGCGCATCGGTGCAGCTGGCCACCTGCTGCCGTCCGATCCCCGGCGACGAGGTCGCGGGCTACTTCGGCGGCGAGGGCCTGACGGTGCACACCAAGGACTGCTCCATCGGCCGGCGCCTGCGCGAGCGCGACGCCGAGCGCTGGATGGAGGTCGACTGGGCAGAGCAGCTGACGCGCCAGTTCGAGACGGCCGTCAGCGTCCTCGTGCGCAACACCAAGGGCACGCTGGCGCAGGTCGCGCAGGCGATCAGCGCCGCCGAGGCCGACATCACGCACATCGACATGGGCGACGAGCGCGCCTCCGAGACGACCGAGCTGCGCCTGCTCGTGAGCGTGCGCGACCGCCTGCACCTGGCGGACGTGCTGCGCACGCTCAAGCGCGCGTCGTCGGTGCTGCGCGCCGCCCGCGTCAAGCCGTGACTTGGCGCGGTCCGCCGCGCTAGGGCCTGTTCACACTAAATGCGTGCCCGCGCCGGCTGCCTGCGAGGCCCCAGGCTAGGCGCCGGGCCGGTAGATCGGGTCGGGGACGTCCGCGACCGCGCCCGCCAGGTCCACGACCAGCTTGCCCGTGACGTGGCCGTCCTCCAGGGTGCGCAGCGCCTCCTTGAACTCGCCCACGGCGTACTTGCGCGACACGATGGGACGCACCTTGCCCGACTGGATCAGCGCGTCGATCTCGCGCAGCTGGTCCGCGTCCGGCCTGGCCTGGTAACCCAGCGCGCGCACGCCGATGGCCTCGGCCTTGTCCTGCGGCGGCTGGCCGACGGTCGACACCAGCGTGCCGCCACGCTTGAGCACCGCCCACGAGTGCTCCTGCACCGCGCCGCCGACGAGGTCGAACACGAGGTCGATGTCGCGGGTCTTGGTCTCGAAGCGCTCGGCCAGGTGGTCGATGACCTCGTCGGCGCCCAGGCTGCGGGCGAGCTCGACGTCGTCGGTGGACACCGTCGTGATCACGTGCGCGCCGCGCGCCTTGGCGAACTGCACGGCGAAGTGGCCGACGCCGCCCGCGCCGGCGTGGATCAGCACCCGTTGGCCGGCGCGCAGTCCGCCCTGGTCGAACAGGCCCTGCCAGGCGGTCAGCGCGGCCAGCGGCACCGCCGCCGCGGCCATGCGGTCCAGCGTGCCGGGCACGGCGGCGAGCTGTCCCGGACGTGCGACCGTATATTGCGCGAGCGCCCCGTGGGCCATGTCGGCCATGCCGTGCACCAGCGTGCCGGCCGGCAGTGCGGCGTCATCGGACTGCAGCACCGTCGCGCTGAAGTCGCGGCCCAGCACGAAGGGCAGCTTGTCGTCCTTGACCACCGGGTACTTGCCGCTGCGGATCTTCCAGTCGACCGGGTTCAGGCTCGCGGCTTCCACCTTGAGCAGCAGCTCGCCGTCGCTCGGCACGGGCACCGGGACGTCGGCCAGCTCGACCACCTCGGGCCCGCCGAAGCGGCGGATGAGGACGGCGTGCATCAGGGGCGGCGGGGTCTGCATGGCGGCACCTTCGGGACATGGTGAAACGTCCCCGGGGCGGCAAGCGACACGCCCGCGCGCCCTCACGCGCGCTCGTGCATGACGCGCGTCAGTGCGCGGGCGCGAGCGCGGCGTCCGGCTCTTCCTGGCCCGCGGGCAGGATCGCGGCCGGCGACAGCCAGCGCCAGAACAGCATCCGAACGACCAGCAGCAGGCCGCCGCCCAGCGCCACGAGCGCCGCGTGCATGCCCCAGAACTGCGCGCTGGGCATCTTCTCCATCAGGCCGGCCAGCCAGCCGACATACGTGTTGCCGATGGACAGGTGCAGGTAGTAGATGCCGACGACGAGACCGACGATCTGCTTGGGCGCGACGCGCGAATACAGCGCCAGGCCCACGGGCAGGATGTTGGCGAAGCCCAGGTCGTTGCAGATGGTGTAGGCCAGCGTCCAGCCGAAGCCCACGCGGGCATGCGTCGCATCGACGATGCCGCCGGCGATCATCATCGCGCCGGGCCCGGCGGCGGCGATCAGCGTGCCGATGCCCATCTTCACGAGCTCGTCGGGCTCGGTGCGGCGCAGGCTCCACCACTTCCAGAACGCGATCGACAGCAGCATCGTGACGAAGCTGACGGCGGCGTCGACGACCTGCAGCCACGTGGTGGGCACGCGCCAGCCGAACATCACCAGATCCATGTGCTTGTCCGACCACAGCGGAAAGCCGGTGCTGATCTGCTGGTTGCCCAGGATGGTCAGCATCAGGATGGGGATGATGCCCACGAGGATCGCCACGCGGCCCCATTCGCGGTGCGTGATCTTCGGCTGTTCGATCGTCGCCGACGCGCTCTTGCGCTCGGGCTCCGGCGGCAACCAGCCGCGGCCCGACAGGTAGGTGATCAGGCCGATCAGCATGCCCACGCCGGCGGCGTCGAAGCCCCAGTGCCAGGCCACCTTCTCGCCCAGCGTGCCGCAGACCAGGGGCGACACGATGACGGCGACCTGCACCGCGAGCAGGAAGATCTGGAACGCACTGGCGTTGCGCTTGTCGCCGGGACGATAGAGCGCGCCGACCTGCGCCGCGATGTTGCCCTTGAACAGGCCCACGCC
>DATCRO010000940.1:0-4450 GCA_036569025.1 Burkholderiaceae bacterium | reverse complement strand
CCACGACGCGAAGTCGCTCCACTCGATCCACGGGTACGGGTTGTACGAGCCCGGCACCGACGCCTCCATGCGCAGCGCGGGCACGTCGTGCAGGTCCCAGGTGCGCTCGTCGAAGCCTTCGGACTGCGACACCTGCGGCGCCGGCGCGCCGCTCAAGGACGCGACGTGCACGCCCAGGCCCGCCGCCGTCGACAGCCGCCGGTGCACGCGCGCCACCGGCACTTCCCACTGCATGTCGAAGTCGCTGGCGTGGTGGCCCTGGAACACGGGGTTCATGCCGGCGCGCGCATAGGCGAACTCGACGATGTCGCCGACGCGAACGTCAGGCAGGTCCAGCATCACCGACTTGCGCCCGTCGTAGATGCGCGACTCGAGGTCGCGCTCGCGCTGCAGCACCTTCACCTGCACCTCGCGCAGGCGCGAGACGCGCTTGCCGTCGCGGATGACGTCCAGTTGCACCAGCGTCAACTTCTCCCAGGACGGGTCGAACGCGATCTCGTGGTGGCTCAGCGCGTCGATGCCCTTGTCGGTGACGGCCTCGCTGATCTCGTGGTGGTACCGGCCGCGGGCGCCCGCCTCGAGCCGCACCTGGTCGTCGATGAGGTCGTAGCGCAGGCCGTAGGCGACGTTGGCCGCGTCGGCCTGCGGGTGCGGCAGCGCCGCGAGCGGCACCGGCCGCACCCATGCGGGCGTCGGCCCGATGCGGTAGTCGGCGGCCCGTGCCGCGGCGGTGGCCAGCAGGCCCGCCGCGAGCGCCAGCCCTGCCGCGCCCGTGCGCCCACCTGCGAACATGTCCGTCTCCCTTGCGACTCGAAAGCGCGCTCGTTGGTCGAGCGTCCGAGCCTCGATTTTCGCCGCGCGCAAGGGCGCGATCGATCGGGGCGCGCCCGTCCCCAAAAAGGGTGGGCGCGCCAGTTGCAACGGCCTCAGGCGGTCGCCGGATCGCTCACGCGCGGACGGCCGTTCTCGACCCGGCCCGCCGCGCGGCGCAGGAACGCCGGGCTGGCGTCGCAGGTCACCGACAGGTCGTACCAGCCGTAGGTATCCGCGACCGGCCAGCGTTCCTCGACCACCTGGTCCGGCGCGAGGCGGATGTGGCGCGCCGGCGCACGCGAGTAGGCGTTGGCGGCCACCGTCAGCGTGACGGCGGTCGTGCCTTCGTTGGACAAGAGCAGGCGCACGCAGTCGTCGCCGAAGCCGACGTGCTCGATGCGCGCTTCCGGCGCGATGCTGGCGCGGCCCGACGCGGCGGCGGCGTCGCCCGCGAACTCGCGGTGGAACGCGCCCGGCCCGGTCACCGTGAAGGCGTAGCGGCCGTTGGCGGGCACCGTCGACCACGCGTCGTGCAGCTTCCTGCCCGGCTCGACGGTGTAGGTGCGCGGCGCGTCGGCGCTGCCGGCCACGCTGACGCGCAGCACCGCGCCGGCGTCGCCGCGGTTGGCGAAGTCCAGCGCGAACGTGCGATGCGCGGCGTCGATGCGGCCATGCACGGCGAGGTTGTACGGCAGCGCGCGCGACCACTTCAGGCCGCGCTCCTGCGTGGGCATCACCTGCACCGACGGCGGGACCGGCTTGTAGCTGTCATGGCGCAGCGCGTCCTGCGGCACGTAGCCGGCCGTGTCGGGCAGCGCGGGCACGGCGTCGTTGGGGCTGGCGAAGTTGAAGGCCGAGGTCAGGTCGCCGGCGACGGCGCGGCGCCACGGCGTGATGTTGGTCTCGCGCAGGCCCGGCCTGCCCTGGCCGAAGCGCTGCTCGATGAAGCGGATCAGCGAGGTGTGGTCGAACACCTCGGAGCACACCCAGCCGCCCTTGGTCCACGGCGAGACGACGATCATCGGCACGCGCTGGCCCATGCCGAACGGGCCGGCGGGGTAGCTCGCGTTGCCGGGAAAGAAGTCGTTGGCCGTGGTCACCGTCGACTGGCCCTGCGCGGGCGACTGCGCGGGCGTGGGCGGCACGACGTGGTCGAAGAAGCCGTCGTTCTCGTCGTAGGTGATGAACAGCGCCGTCTGGCTCCACAGCTCTTCGTTGGAGGTCAGGATGTCCAGCACCTGCGACGTGTACCAGGCGCCGAAGTTCGGGGCCCAGTTCGGGTGCTCGCTGAAGGCCTCGGGCGCCACGATGTACGAGACCTGCGGCAGCGTGCCCTTGGCGACGTCGGCCTTGAGGATGTCGAAGAAGGTCTGCGTCGGGTCGGCCAGCACGTTGGTGCCGGTGCGCGCGTTGTCGTACAGCGGCGTGCCGGGCAGCGCGTTCTGGTACTGGTGGAAGTACAGCAGCGAGTTGTCGCCGTAGTTGCCGATGTACGGATTGTCGGTCCAGCCCCAGAAGCCGGCGGCGGTCAGGCCGTTGCCCACGTCCTGGTAGATCTTCCAGCTGATGCCCGCGGCCTGCAGGCGCTCGGGGTAGGTCGACCAGCCGTAGCCGGCTTCGGCGTTGTCGACGATGGGGCCGCCGCCCGAGCCGTCGTTGCCGACCCAGCCCGTCCACATGTGGTAGCGGTTCGGGTCGGTCGGGCCCAGCAGCGCGCAGTGGTAGGCGTCGCACACGGTGAAGGCGTCGGCCAGCGCGTAGTGGAACGGGATGTCCTGGCGCGTGAAGTAGGCCATCGTGTTGGTGCCCTTGGCCGCGATCCACTGGTCGTAGCGGCCGCCGTTCCAGGCCGCGTGCGTGGTGGACCAGTCGTGCGGCGTGCCGTCGAGGAACTGCAGGCCGAGGTTGGGCGCGTCGGGATGGAACGGCAGCAGTTCGCCGCCGTTGTTCGGCTGGTGCCACACGCTCTTGCCGTTGGGCAGGGTCGCCGGCCGCGGATCGCCGAAGCCGCGCACGCCCTTCATCGCGCCGAAGTAGTGGTCGAACGAGCGGTTCTCCTGCATCAGGATGACGATGTGCTTGACGTCCTTGATCGTGCCCGTCTCGCGGTGCGCGGGGATGGCCAGGGCCTTCTCGATCAGGCCGGGCACGGCATTGGCGCCGACGACACCGGCCGAGGCGGCGAGGCGGAGGAAGTTGCGGCGATTCGAATGGGTCATCGGGGGCTCCTGGCGCTTGGGCGATGGGTTGCTGCGAAAGCCCTGCACGCTAGGAAGCCGCCGTGTCAGCGCGGTGACACGCGCCCGATGCCCCCAGGTTCCTTGCAGCAAGCTTTCCGCTGCGTGACCCGCCGGCCGTCGACACGGATCCGTCATGTCGACTGCGCACCATCGTGGCCGGTCGACGGTCGCGCATTCCCCGGGGCCGCCCCGCTACAACAAGTCAAGCCAGGAGCCAGACAGCCATGAAGAAACTCATCCTCGCCGCCTGCGTCGCGGCGTCGTTCGTCGCGGGCGGCGCGCATGCCGCGCAGGGCCGCGTGCCCGAGGGCATCCCGTCGCTCGACCACGTCTTCGTGATCATGATGGAGAACCACGCGTACGCGCAGGTCGCCGGCAACCCGCAGGCGCCGTTCATCAACGCGATGATGGCCAGGGCCAATGTCGCCAAGAACTACTACGCGATCGCGCACCCGAGCCTGACGAACTACCTCGAAGTGGTCGGCGGCTCCAACTTCAACAACCTGTCCGACCAGTATCCCGACTGGCACGACACGGCCTGCATCCCGAGCATCGCCCCGGGACGCGCCACCAACACCGACAGCCCCGACACCGGCGCGATCTGCCCCATCGCCGGCCACCACGGCACCGACGCGCCCACGCCTGCGCTCGACATGACGATGAACGAGACGTCGGCCCCGCCGCTGACCAACATCGACGGCATGCGCGCCATCCCCGCCAGCAACGACATCGACGGCATCACCATCGCCGACCAGCTGGTGCGCGCCGGCAAGACCTGGAAGAGCTACCAGGAAGGCCTGCCCGAGATCGGCGCCGACGGCGTCAACGTCAGCGACGGCTTCTACAGCATCGGCGGCAAGAACGCCAAGGGCGTGAGCGTCACGTCGGATTTCGCCGCCCTGTCGACCGCCGGCAACCCGGTGTCGGCCGCCAACGTCGTCTACCTGTACGCCGTCAAGCACAACCCGTTCGCCTACTTCGCGTCCGTGCAGGAAGGCTGGAACCCGGAACTGAGCATGCACCGCATGGCCGGCTTCGACGGCGAGAACGGCCTGTACGCCGACCTGAAGTCCGGCCACGTGCCCAACTTCGCGTTCATCGCGCCGAACCAGTGCGAGGACATGCACGGCCGCGGCAACGGCACCGCGTTCTGCAACTACGACGCCGACGACAACGGCACGCAGGTCGGCCTGAATCCGTCGCTGATCCTGCAGGGCGACCTGGCCGTGCAGCGCATCGTCACGGCGATCAAGGCCTCGCGCACCTGGGCCGAGCGCCGCAGCGCGATCGTCATCCTTTGGGACGAGAACGACTACAGCACGCGCACGTCCAACCAGGTCGTGACGATCGTCGACACCAACTATGGCCAGCACCACGTGGCGAGCACGAAGTTCTAC
>DATCRO010000939.1:0-6057 GCA_036569025.1 Burkholderiaceae bacterium | reverse complement strand
GCGGCCAACTACTTCAACTACCGCAAGACGACGATCTACGGCGGTTCCAACGAAGTGCAACGCAATATCGTCGCTCAGACGGTCCTCGGCGTATGACGACCCCACTCGCTTCGCTCGTCGCCCCCGCGGGGCTGTCGGGCTCGCTCCGGAGCGGCCGCGCGCTCGCCCGAGTCGTAGTCAGCGGCCCAGGCCGAAAGGATCAATGATGGATTTCGATTTCAGCGACGACGAACAGCAACTGAGCGAGGCCGTGCAGCGCTTCGTCGAGCGCGGCTACGGCTTCGAGCGCCGCACCGCCATCGCCAAGGCCGGCGGCTTCAGCGCGCAGGCGTGGGGCGAGATCGCCGAGCTGGGCATCCTGGGCCTGGGCACCGCGGAGGCGGACGGCGGCATGGCCATGGGCCCGGTCGCGCCGATGCTGGCGCTGCAGGCGCTGGGCCGCGGCCTGGTGCTGGAGCCGGTGGCGGCGGTGGCGCTGGTGGCCGCGTCGGTGCTCGGGCAGGCGGACGCGCAGGCGCGCGCGAGCTGGTCGCCGCGCGTCGCGTCGGGCGAGGCGCGGGTCGTCCTCGCCTACCAGGAGCGTGCCGCGCGCTATCGCCTGGAGCGGGTCGATACCCAGGCGGCCAGGAACGGCGACGGCTGGACGCTGTCCGGCAGCAAGAGCCTGGTGCCGATCGGCGACCAGGCGGACGCCTTCATCGTCAGCGCCCGCACCGGCGGCGCCGCGGACGATCCGGCCGGCATCGCGCTGTTCCTCGTCGAACGCGCGGCGACCGGCGTGAGCACGCGCGGCTACGCGCTGCAGGACGGCTCCCGCGCCGCCGAGGTCATGCTGGCCGACGCGCCCGCCACGCTGCTGCTGCCGGCCGGCCGCGCGTTCGCGGCGCTCGAACAGGCCATCGACATCGGCATCGCCGCCCTGGCCGCCGAAGCCGTGGGCGTGATGGACAAGCTGTTCGACCTGACCGTCGACTACCTGAACACCCGCAAGCAGTTCGGCGTGGCGATCGGCACCTTCCAGGCGCTGCGCCATCGCATCGCGGACATGAAGATGCAGCTGGAGCTGGCGCGCTCGATGAGCTACTACGCCACGCTGAAGCTGGGCGAGGCGCCCGACGTGCGCCGCCGCGCCGCCGCCCAGGCCAAGGTGCAGCTGGGCAACAGCGCGCGCTTCCTGGGCCAGCAGGCGATCCAGCTGCATGGCGGCATCGGCATGACCGACGAGTACATCGGCAGCCACTACTTCAAGCGCCTGACGACGATGGAGATGCAGTTCGGCGACACGATGCACCACATCGGTGAGGTGAGCGCCCGCATGACCGAGACCGCGGGCGCGTTCGCCTGACGCACCCGCAGTCCCGTCGTCTTCACACGATGTCAGGGCCGCGCCGGCCGGAAACTCGGTAGACTGCGGCGAATCATGATCGCCGCCGTTGCCTGACGGAAGCCCCGGTGGGGAATCCATCCAGCTCGATTCCCGCGCCGGTGGCCGATGCGCGCGCCGCGGCGGCCGCGATCGACCGGCAGATCGGCTTCGAGCGCATCACCACGCTCTACCAGATCACCGAGCCGATGCTGTTCGGCGGCTTCGGCTTCACGGTGCTGACGGGGCTGCTGCTCGCCTCCAGCGTGTCCCAGGCGCTGCTGGCCGCGTGGGTCGGCTTCAAGATCGCGCTGACGATCGCGCGCCTGGTCGACGGCCGCCTGTTCCTGCGCGACCGCCATCGCTCGCTGCGGCTGCGCGTGTGGAAGATCCGCTTCTTCGTCGGCGTCATCCTCGATTCGGTGGCCTGGGGCCTGATCCCGGTGCTGTTCATGCCCACCAGCGACCCGGCCGTCAACGGCGTGCTGATCGCGGGCATGGTGGGCATCGCCTCGGCCGGCACGATCGCGCTGTCCGCGCACCGCCTGGCGTCCGGCACGTCGCTGCTGCTGGTGATGGGCCCGCTGATCGAGCAGCAGGCGATGACGCCCACGCCCCTCGCCCGCTACACCGCCGCCGCGGCGGTCGTCTACGCCGCGTTGCTGTTCCTCGAGGCACGCAACAGCCACCGCCGCTTCACCGAGACGTCGCGGCTGCGCTTCGAGAACGCCGCCATCGCCGAGGAACGGCGCCGCGCGCTGGTGTTCGCCGAGCACTCCAACGCGGCCAAGACGCGCTTTCTCGCGTCGGTCAGCCACGAGCTGCGCACGCCGCTGAACGGCATCATCGGCATGACGCAACTGGTGGCGGTGGAGCCGCTGTCCGCGCTGCAGCGCCAGCGGCTGGACGTGCTGCGCCATTCCGCGGAGCACCTGGTCACGGTCATCGGCGACCTGCTCGATCTGTCGCGCATCGAGTTCGACCGCATCGAGCTCAACCCGCAGCCCACGCTGATCGCGCAGACGGTACGCGACGTCACCGACCTGCTGCAACCGGTGGCCGAGGAGCGCGGGCTGGCCTTCGAGGTGGTGTTCGACCTGGGCCTGCCCGCCGCGGCGCTGATGGACGCCTCGCGCGTCAAGCAGGTGCTGCACAACCTGATCGGCAACGCGCTGAAGTTCACGGCGCACGGCGGCGTGGGCGTGGCGGTGGCCATGGCCGACGGGCACCTGTGCTTCCGCGTCAGCGACTCGGGCGAAGGCATCCCGCCCGACGCGATCGAGCGCATCTTCGACGCCTTCGAGCAAGGCCCGTCCAGCACGGCGCCGGCGCGCTCGGGCACCGGCCTGGGCCTGACGATCTCGCGCCGGCTGGCGCGCGCGATGGGCGGCGACGTCACGTGCCGGTCCGTCCCCGGGCGCGGCACCACCTTCGAGTTCACCATCGCCTTCCGCCCGACGCCGCGCACGCCCACGCCGCGGCCGTCGCTGAGCGAGGAGCTGGCCGCGGCCGGCGAGTCGGCGGACCCGCCGGCGGTGCGCCCCGGCCGCGTGCTGGTCGTCGAGGACAACGAGGTCAACGCGCTCGTGGTGCGCGGCATGCTCGAGCAGATGGGCGTCAACGCGGAACTGGCCGTCGACGGACAGAAGGCGCTCGCGCGCATGGGGCAGATCGCCTACGACCTGGTGCTGATGGATTGCCAGATGCCCGTGCTCGACGGCTGGGAGGCCACGCGCATCTGGCGCGCCCGCGAGACGCGCCTGCGCCAGAACCAGCGCCTGCCCATCGTGGCGCTGACCGCCAGCGCCGCCGCCGGCGAGCGCGAACGCTGCCTGGAGGCGGGGATGGATGACTACCTGAGCAAGCCGTTCACGCGCGAGGCGCTGGGGGAGCTCGTGGATCGGTATCTGGCGGCTTGAGACGGGGTCTGGCCTCTCCTTCGTCCGCGGGGTCCAGCCGATCGTAGGGACGCTTCCGATTCGCGGGCGAAGGCGAAGGCCTGACCCCCGATCATCGCGAGCGATCGGGGTCAGGCCTTCGCCTCGAATCGCGACCAGTCCCGTGGCTGGGATCGATGCATCGGCGCGATTCGAGGGGAGGCCAGACCCCTCCAAGAAAAAAGGCCGGCGGACTCTCGCCCGCCAGCCTTCACCCAACGACGTTCTTCCGACGTCAGTTCTTGAAGTTGCCATCGTTGCGAGACACCGTGGCGCCTGCCGCGCAGGAGGTGAACTCGCGATTGCCGCTCGAGGTCGACTGGTTGCTTTCCCAGACGGCCGTGGAACCGTTCCACTTCACGTACTTGTATTGCATCGCCGTATTGGCCGGCAAGGAAATAGTTCCGGTCCAGGGCACGTTCGCGCCGGAACCCTGGATCGCCAGCGCGAAGCCCGAGGCCGGCGTCCAGTTGCCGAGCGCAGCCTGGTTGCCCACCACGTACAGGTTCTGGCCAAAGGTGGTGTTCGCGTTGGCGATGGTGAAGGTCACCGAGCACGTCGAGCCGCCGCCACCACCGGAACCCGACACCGTCTGCCCCGTGTAGATGGCCACCGCCGGCACCGTGGAACCGCCGTCGGCCGGCACGGTGATCGTGGCGTAGCCGCTGGCGTTGACCGTCACCGAATCGCTGGTGCAGGCCGTCGCGCCCGCGTTCGCGAGGCCGTGCACGATGTTGCAGTACGTGCCGGCCGGCAAGCCCGTGTAGAAGGTCTGCGACCACGCCGACGTGCTGTTGTTCAATGCCACGAAGCCGACGTTGCCGCGGCTGAACGCGATCTGGTTGGCGTTGCCCGTGACCCAGTTCGTCTGCGCCTGGTTGCGCGCCGCGGAGCGGAACTTGACCATCGGGTAGATGTCGCCCCAGCGGTGCACGAAGTCCCAGGCCACGTTGATCTGCGCGACGCCGTTCGAGTACGGGCTGGCGCTCGGGCGATCCTGATCGTTGCTGGAGAAGCGGAAGCCCGACTGCAGCTGCGCCTCGCCGTAGCCCTGCGCCAGCATGAAGATGTTGGCCAGGTCGTAGCGGTGCGAGCCCTGCGTGTCGTTGGTGGCGCCGGTGTAGTTGCTGGCGTCCAGCGAGCCGCCGTTGCGCTCGGTGTCCCAGTTGTTGATGAACACCGTGGCGTTGGCGGGCTGCACGAAGCCCCAGGTGCCGCCCCAGTTGTTCCAGGTGCCCATCATCGTCGGGATCGTCGACGGGCTGGAGCCGTTGGCGTTGCGGAACGCGTCGCGCATCGCGTAGGTGAACTGGAACTCGTTGATGGTGCCGATCGGGAAGTAGTCGGAGCGCGACACCTCGCCATCGGGCACGATCTCCTGCGTCACCCAGATCGCCTCGCCCTGGTTGGTGGTCGGGTGCGTCGACTTGACCGAGTTCATGATCGCCTGCAGCGACGACGCGGCCTGGTGCTTGGCGGCGTCGATGCGGAAGCCGTCGATGCCCAGCGTCAGCAGCGCGTTCATGTAGTTGACGACCTGCCCCTGCACGTACGAGCTTTCCGAGTTCAGGTCGGGCATGCCCGACAGCCTGCAGGTCTGAACGTTCGAGCGCCCGGCCGGCGAGTTGTAGTCGGAGGACTGGATGTCGCAGGCGGCGTGGAAGTCGTTCGAGCTGAAGTACGGATAGGTGAGCGTCGACGAATTCCAGGTCGAGCCGTCGGTGGCGGTGCCGGAGTCGGCGGCCATCTGGTTGACGACGATGTCGGCGTACACGCGCACGCCCGCGGCGTGGCAGGTGTTGATCATCGCCTGCAGCTGCGCCTGCGTGCCGAACTTGCCGGTCAGGTTGACGTAGTTCACCGGCTGGTAGACGCCCCACCAGGTGCTGGTGACCTTGGACGCCTGCGGCGGCGAGATCTGGATCGCGCCGAAGCCCTGCGGACCGAGGAACTGGGTGCACTCGGTGGCCAGGTCGTTCCAGCCCCACTCGAACATCTGCACCGAGGTGTCGCTGGGGTTGAGCGCGAAGGCGCTGCCGCTGAAGGCCGCGGCCAGGGAGGCGGCCAGCGCGCTCGCGCGCAGCCGGCGGGAAGGGAGGAATCGCATGGTGGTTGTCTCCGGGCGTCCCGATCCGTGCCGGTCGCCTTGGTCTTGTTGATCGTCACGAGGTCCGCGCGCTGCGCGGGGGAGGCGCTCTGTGGGAGCCGGGCCGTGTCCTTTCTCTGGTTTGAAGTAGTTTTAATACCCAGAGTGTGCCGAAACAAGAGGATGAACTCCCTGATCCAGGGTATACGCGGCCCTCTTTTACCTCTTATTTTTCCGCATACATTCCTGTCTCAATAAAAAGTAATTACACAATATCGACTCCAAGTAAAACTATTGATTTGTAGTTTCAGTACCATGCTTGAGGCCATCGTCGCATCGACCCCACGCGTTCGGGGCCGCCAGCGCGGCGGTCGATAATCCCGCCATGCAGATCCACCGCGGCCTCGCCTCCCTCGCCACCCTTGCCCTCGCGCGCGGCGGAACGGCGCTGACCATCGGCAACTTCGACGGCGTGCACCGCGGCCACCAGGCGATGCTGGCGCTGCTGCGCAGCGAGGCGCGCCATCGCGGCGTGCCCAGTTGCGTGCTGAGCTTCGAGCCGCATCCGCGCGACTTCTTCGCGCGCCGCACGGGGCAGCCGCAACTGGCGCCGGCACGCATCGCCAACCTGCGCGACAAGCTCACCGAGCTGGAGCGCTGCGGCATCGACC
>DATCRO010000938.1:0-2431 GCA_036569025.1 Burkholderiaceae bacterium | reverse complement strand
GTAGTTGGTGGCCATCACGATGCCGTTGCGGTCGACGATCAGGCCGCGGTTGGGCACGATGGGCACGACGCCGATGCGGTTGGCCTCGGCCTGCGCCTGCAGGTCGTCGTGGCGCACCACCTGCAGCACGAACCAGCGGAAGACGAGCACGCCGAAGCACAGCAGCACGAAGGCCGCCGCCGCGATCGTGCGCGTGCGGAAGCGATCGAGTTCGACCTCGATGTTCCGCAGTTCGGTCATCGACTTCACGTGGGGCTCGCTCGATCAGAGGGGACGGTTCTCGTCGCGGTCCGGAGCGCGGCGTTGCGGCGCCAGCAGCAGCCACGACACCACCGGCCACAGCAGCGCCTCGAACAGCGGCGCCAGCAGCAGCGTCCAGCCGGGGAAGCTGCCGGACGACAGCAGCCGCACCACCAGCGACACCGCGTGCGCCACGATGAACACCGGCAGGATCTGCAGCGCCTGCTCGGCCACGCTGAACCACAGCAGGCGGCGGTGCATCGTGATGGCCAGGAAGCTCAGCAGCGTGTAGGCCTGCGCGTGCTGGCCCAGCACGGCGCCCTGGTGCACGTCCATCAGCAGGCCGAAGAAGAACGCGGCGCCGATGCCCACGCGGCGCGGCTGGTGCACGTTCCAGAACACGAGCACGACGGCCAGCATGTCCGGCATCGCCGCGATGCGCCCGAGCGGCAGCATGTTGAACAGCAGCGCGGCGACGAGCGAGAACCAGAGGAACAGCGGGTTGACCGGCAGCAGCAGCTGGTCGGAGCCGCGCGGCATGATCACTTCTTGATCCCCTTGTTCGCCTTCTGGCCCTTGGCCGGCGTGGTCTCGGGCTCGGGCGCCGGACGCGGCGGCAGCTGCATCGCCATCGGCTCGAGCACCAGCACGTGGCGCACGCCGTCGGCCGACGCGGTGGGCGCCAGCGCGATGCGGGCGAACGACGAGTCGGCGCGCGGGTCGACCTTGACGACGCGCGCGACGTCCAGCCCCGGCGGGTAGATGCCGTCGACGCCGCTGGTCTGCAGCACGTCGCCCACCTTGACGTCGGCGTTGCCGGCCATGAAGCGCAGCTCCATCGCGGCGCCGTCGGCGCCGAAGGCCGCGCTGCGCTGGTGGGTGCGGGTGTTGAGCACGGGGATCGCGGCTTCCTTGTCGATCAGCAGCGTCACCTCGGACGACAGCGGGTACACGCGCGTGACCTGGCCCAGCACGCCGGCCTCGTCGATCACCGGCGAGCCCGGCACCACGCCCTGCGAGAGGCCGCGGTCGATGAAGATCTTGCGCGAGAACGGGTCGCTCGCCTCGTACAGCACCTCGGCGGCCTGCGACTTCACGCTCAGCGCCGGCCGCAGGTCGACCAGCGCGCGCAGGCGGTTGTTCTCGGCGATGAGGGTGTCCACGCGCGCCGCCTTGGCCGACTGCGCCGTCAGCAGCGCCTGCGACCTGGCGAGGTCGGCCTGCGCCTGGCGCAGGCCGCCGACGTACTCGCCGCTGGAATGCAGCGCCTGCAGGGGCATCTCGAGCGCACGCTCCAGCGGCAGCAGCAGGATCGACAGCGCCGAGCGCAGCGGGCGCGTGACCGCGAAGCGGGTGTCGGCCGCCATCAGGAACAGCGCCACCGCGGAGAACACCATCAGGCGCGTCAACGCGGACGGGCCCTGGTGGAACAACGGCGGTGGACGGCGGTCCAGGGTACCGAGCGGCATGGGGTACTCAGCGCGCCGCGCGGGGTGCGGCGGAGGACAGGAGGGTGAAGGTTGCGGTCAGATGAATTATCGCCGCAGCGAGTTCCTCATCCGTTGCGAAGGAACCCGCACCCGGGGACGCCGCCCCGGGATGCGTCGCTCAGTCCGAAGTGAAGATCGCGCCCAGGCGTTCCATGCGCTCCAGCGCCATGCCGCAGCCGCGCACGACGCAGGTCAGCGGATCCTCGGCGACCAGCACCGGCAGGCCGGTTTCCTCGGCCAGCAGGCGGTCGAGGTCGCGCAGCAGCGCGCCGCCGCCCGTGAGCATCATGCCGCGCTCGGCGATGTCGGCACCCAGTTCCGGCGGCGTCTGCTCGAGCGCGTTCTTGACGGCCGAGACGATCTGGTTGAGCGGGTCGGTCAGCGCTTCCAGCACCTCGTTGGACGAGATGGTGAAGCTGCGCGGCACGCCTTCGGACAGGTTGCGGCCCTTGACCTCCATCTCGCGCACCTCGGAGCCCGGGAAGGCCGAGCCGATGCCCATCTTGATGTTCTCGGCCGTCTGCTCGCCGATGAGCATGCCGTAGTTGCGGCGGATGTAGTTGATGATGGCTTCGTCGAACTTGTCGCCGCCGACGCGCACGCTGCCCTTGTAGACGATGCCGCCCAGCGAGATCACGCCCACCTCGGTGGTGCCGCCGCCGATGTCCACCACCATCGAGCCGGTGGCTTCCGAGACCGGC
>DATCRO010000937.1:0-7180 GCA_036569025.1 Burkholderiaceae bacterium | reverse complement strand
GTGCTGGCCAGCGTCATCGCGATGCCGGGCGTGCAGAAGCCGCACTGCGAGCCATGGCACTCGACCAGCGCCTGCTGCGCCGGGTGCAGCTCGCCGCCGCCGATGCGCCTCAGGTCCTCGACCGTGAGCAGCGCCTTGCCGTCCAGCGTGGGCAGGAACTGGATGCAGGCGTTGACCGTGCGCAGCGACAGCCCGCCCACGACGGTGGCGTCGGCCGACGGCGTGCCGACGCTGGCCGCGCGTTCAGCCAGCTCGGCCACGATCACGGTGCAGGCGCCGCAGTCGCCCTCGTTGCAGCCTTCCTTCGTGCCGGTGCAGCGCGCGTCCTCGCGCAGCCAGTTCAGCACCGTGCGCGTGGGTGCGGCGTCCGTCACCTCGACGATCTCGCCGGGGTGGTGGTGGAAGAAGCGGATCGGCCGTGTCTGCATGGTCTGGCGTGGGATTCGTGGCGGGAACAGCACCAAAGTTACTCCGATCCGGGCTTCGGGTGTATATGTCCGGCTGGATAGCAACCATGGAGATTCTTGTATGGCAGAGGGGAATTCTTTCGACAAGATCGAGCTATCTCTCGTCAGGCTATTCCATACGGTGATCACCGAACGAAGCATTTCCCGGGCCGCGCTGCGACTGCAGACCACGCAGCCCGCCGTCAGCGCCAAGCTCAAGCGGCTGCGCGAGCTGACGGGCGACCCGTTGCTCGTTCGCGCCGGCCACGGCATGGTGCCGACGCCGGCGGCGCTGGCGCTGATGGAGCCGGCGGGCGACCTGCTGCGCAGCGCCCAGCTGATGTTCGGCTCGCGCTCGCGCGGCCTGGACTTCGACCCGGCCACCGCCTCGATGCACTTCCGGATCGCCGCCAGCGACTGGCTCGACCCGATGCTGCTGCCCGAGGTCGTCGGCCGCATCAAGACGCAGGCGCCGGGCGTGACGCTGGAGATCCTGCCGCTGACCGACGAATACGACTACCGGCTGCACCTGTCGCGCGCCGAGGTCGACCTGGTCGTCGGCAACTGGCTGCAGCCGCCCGGCGAGCTGCACATCGGGCAGCTGTTCTCCGACGAGATCGTCTGCCTCGTGGCGGCCGACCACCCCGCCGTGCGCAACCCGCGCTGGTGGACGTCCGAGCGCTACCTGGAGAGCGAGCACGTCGCGCCGCGGCCGCTGCACGCCGGCGCGCCGGGCGTGATCGACGAACACCTCGCCGGGCAGGGGCTGGCGCGCAACATCACGGTGCGCACACCGCACTTCGCGCTGGCGCCGCTGATGGTGGCGCGCTCGCATCTGGTGCTCACGACGGGCCGCCGCTTCTGCAGCCGCTACGTCGACACGCTGCCCGTGCGCATCGTGCGCTGTCCCATGCGGCTGACCTCGCTGAGCTACTACCAGCTCTGGCACGAGCTCAGCCACCACTCGGGCGCCAGCCGCTGGCTGCGGACGCAGGTCCGCGAGGCCACGCAGTCGCTCGTCTGAACTTCAATGCTTGCCGACCCCATGACCACCGCTTCCCGCATCGCCCTGCGCGGCGACCTGCTCGACTTCACCGGCGACCCCGGCTTTGCCGCACCCGCCAGCGCCGCCGGCGTGCGCTTCCGGCCCGACCATTGGCTGCTGGTCGAGGACGGCCGCATCGTCGGCGCGCAGCCCGAGGATCCCGCGCCCGGCTGGGAGCGCGTCGACCGCCGCGGCAAGTTGATCCTGCCCGGCTTCGTCGACACGCACGTGCACAGTCCGCAACTGGACGTCATCGCCTCGTACGGCACCGAGCTGCTGGAGTGGCTCAACACCTACACCTTTCCGGCCGAGAGCCGGCACGGCGACCCGGTGGCGGCCGTCGCGGGCGCCGAGCGCTTCCTGGACGCGCTGCTGGCGCACGGCACCACGTCGGCCGTCGTCTTTCCCACCGTGCACAAGGCCTCGGCCGATGCGCTGTTCGCGGGCGCCCAGCGGCGCGGCATGCGCATCATCGCCGGCAAGGTGCTGATGGACCGCCACGCGCCCGACACCCTGCGCGACGACGTGCGTGGCGCCGAGCGCGACTGCGTCGACCTGATCCAGCGCTGGCACGGCCGCGACCGCCTTGCCTACGCGCTGACGGTGCGCTTCGCGCCCACCAGCACGTCGGCGCAGATGGAGATGGCCGCGGCGCTGCGGCGCGCGCACCCGGGCACCTACATGCAGACGCACGTGGCCGAGAACCGCGACGAGGTGCGCTGGGTGGCCGAGCTGTTCCCGCAGGCACGCAGCTACCTGGACGTCTACCACCGCCACGGCCTGCTGAACGAACGCTCGGTGCTCGCGCACGGCGTGTGGCTGGACGACACCGACCGCGTGCTGCTGCGCGAGACCGGCGCACAGATCGCGCACAGCCCCAGCTCCAACCTGTTCCTCGGCAGCGGGCTGTTCGACTGGACCGCGATGAACGCGGCCGGCGCGCGCGTCAGCCTCGCGAGCGATGTCGGCGGCGGCACCAGCCTGTCGATGATCCGCACGCTGGCCGATGCCTACAAGGTGGCCGCGATGCGCGGCGTCAAGCTCACGGCGTGGAAGGCCCTGTACGGCGCCACGCGCGGCGCCGCGCGCGCCCTGCACCTGGACCACGAGATCGGCAGCCTCGAGCCCGGTCGCCACGCCGACATCGCGGTGTGGGACTGGGCGTCGACCCCCCTGATGCAGCACCGCGTCGACCTGGCGCAGGACCTGCACGAGAAGCTCTTTGCCTGGATGACCCTGGGCGACGAGCGCTTGCTGGAGTCGGCCTATGTCGCCGGCGTGCCGCGATATCGCCGGGAGTGAAACCAGCCCCGGTCTTTCGAACCCGCAGGCCAGCGCACGCCAGATGCGCCCCCGGGCATCCACTTGGAAGCGATGCAGGAGACAACATGCATTCCACGACCCAGACCGCAGCGGTGGCGCCGGAGTCCGCCGCCGCCCACACGCCACCCAAGCCCGCGCCCGCATGGCTCGAACGCTGGTTCGACCTCACCCGGCACGGCACCACCGTCAACACCGAGCTCCTGGCCGGCCTGACGACGTTCCTGACGATGGCCTACATCATCTTCGTCAACCCAGCCATCCTGGGTGACGCGGGGATGCCCAAGGGCGCCGTGTTCGTCGCCACCTGCCTGATCGCGGCGCTCGGCTCGCTGATCATGGGCCTGTACGCGAACTACCCGATCGCGCTCGCGCCGGGCATGGGCCTGAACGCCTACTTCGCCTACGTGGTGGTGCTGGGCATGGGCATGAAGTGGCAGGTCGCGCTCGGCGCGGTCTTCATCTCGGGCTGCCTGTTCCTGCTCGCCACGGTCTTCAGGCTTCGAGAGCTGATCATCCAGGGCATCCCGCAGTCGCTGCGCATCGGCATCACGGTGGGCATCGGCATGTTCCTGGCGATCATCGCACTCAAGAGCGCCGGCATCGTCGCGCCGTCGAAAGCCACGTACGTGACGCTGGGCGACCTGCACGCGCCGGCGACCATCCTCGCGGTGATCGGCTTCCTGGCGGTCGTGGTGATGGACCGGCTGCGCGTGCGCGGCGCCATCCTGATCGGCATCCTGGCCGTGACGGGGCTGTCGTTCTTCTTCGCGGGCAACAAGTTCGACGGCGTCGTGTCGATGCCGCCCTCGATCGCGCCGACCTTCCTGCAGCTGGACATCAAGGGCGCCCTTGGCGTGGGCGTGTTCAACGTCATCCTCGTGTTCTTCCTGGTGGAGGTGTTCGACGCCACCGGCACGCTGATGGCCGTCGCGCGCCGCGCCGGCCTCGTCACGGACGGCAGGATGCACCGCATGAACAAGGCCCTGCTGGCCGACAGCAGCGCCATCTTCGCGGGCTCGCTGCTGGGCACGTCCAGCACCACGGCCTACATCGAGAGCGCCGCGGGCGTGCAGGCCGGCGGCCGCACCGGCCTGACGGCGGTGGCGGTCGCCCTGCTGTTCCTCGCCTGCCTGTTCTTCTCGCCGCTCGCCGGCGTGGTGCCGGCCTACGCGACGGCGCCCGCGCTGCTGTACGTCGCCAGCCTGATGCTGCGCGACCTGGTCGACCTCGACTGGAACGAGACGACCGAGTCCGTGCCCGCGGTGGTGACGGCGCTCGCGATGCCGCTGACCTACTCGATCGCCAACGGCCTGGCCTTCGGCTTCATCACCTACGCGGCGCTCAAGCTGTTCACCGGCAAGTGGCGCGAGGCGCATCCGATGTCGTGGATCATCTGCGCGGTGTTCCTGGTGCGGTTCATCTACGTCGGCGGCCACTGAGCGCTGACTGGATCGACGCCGCGCCGGCTTCTCGCGAGCCGCGCGGCGTTTCCATTTCCGGGTCCGGACCGGCATTGACGCGGCAAACATGTCTGACTAAAGTCAGATACATGGATGCCGATGCGATCGCCCGCGTGCGCCGATTCAACCGCGCCGTCACCGTCGAGGTGGGCGCGCTCGATACCTCCTTCCTCGGCCGCGGCCGGCCGCTGGGGGCGGCGCGCGTCCTGAACTCGATCGGCCGCGGCGTGAGCGACGTCGCGCGCCTGCGCGAAGCGCTGGGCCTCGATTCGGGGCTGGCCAGCCGGCTGCTGCGCGGGCTCGAGGACGAGGGCCTGGTCGAGACCGTCGCGCATCCCGACGACGCGCGGCGGCGCGTCGTGCGACTCACGCGCGCCGGGCAGCGCGAGTTCCGCGCCTACGAGAAGCTGTCGGACGCCCGGGCCGGCGCGGTCATCGAGCGCCATCGCCACCCGGAAAAACTGCTCGCCGCGATGGACGTGATCGCCGCGGCGTTGCAGCGTGATCGCACGGTCATCGAGCCGGCCGACCCGCGCAGCGAGCCGGCGCGGGCATGCCTGCACGCCTATTACGACGAGCTGGCACGGCGCTTCGCGTCGGGCTTCGACGTCGCGCGCTCGCGCGACCCGGACGCCGCCGACATGGTCGCGCCGCGCGGCAGCTTCCTGCTTGCCTGGTCGGACGGCGTTCCCGTGGGCTGCGTGGGCCTGAAGGGCGACGGCGGCGACACGGCGGAGGTCAAGCGGCTGTGGGTGGCGACATCGACGCGCGGGCAAGGGCTGGCGCGCCGTCTCATGGCGGCCGTCGAGGACGCCGCGCGCGGTCTCGGCGTGCGCGTGCTCCGGCTCGATACCAACAGCGCGTTGCCCGAGGCGCTCGCGCTCTATCGCACCACGGGCTGGATCGAGATCCCGCGCTTCAACGACGATCCCTATCCCGACGTGTTCTTCGAGAAGCGACTGGCCTGATGGGGCGCGCCATCCCGGAAGTGGCTGGGCACTGGATGGAGCTCTTCCCGCTGCGCTTCGGTCGCTCCGTTCGCC
The DNA here is from genome assembly GCA_036569025.1 of Burkholderiaceae bacterium. GTDB lineage: Bacteria > Pseudomonadota > Gammaproteobacteria > Burkholderiales > Burkholderiaceae_C > Scleromatobacter. Next base: position 1,863 of record DATCRO010000937.1, on the reverse strand, counting down.
CGGTCGGCATTCAGTCCATTGCGTCGCCAGACGCTGAGTCTGGCGACGCGCCGCCGGATGTCCCCGACGCGATGCGATCGAGGGCGCGTCCTGCGCCCTTGGACGGAAACGCGCCAGCCAAGGGAGCGAGCGACCCGGTGAACAACTCCGACGCACCGAGCTCGGTGCAACGGTCGATGTTCATCGGGATTCGGCGTCCGTTCTTGCGCCCGGCCAGTTCGGCCTCCACGCCGCGAGCGATCGCCGCGAACTTGCCGTTCACGACCTGCTGCGCGGAAGCCTCGTCGACCAGTTGCAGCAAGCGCGGCGCGCGTGGATCGATGGGGTGGAATCGGTGGCCGAAGCCGGACACGAACTTGCCATGGCGATCAATGGCTTCGTCCAGCCCTGCCTGGACGGCCTCCACGAATGGCCGACCTCGTTCGATTTGGGCCTCGACGGATCGGCACATGCAGACCGCTTATACGCGCGATGCCGATGCCGGGCGCCTGCGGACCGTGGTCGAGATGCCGACATGAGCGCCGCATCGAACAGCGAAGCCGGTGCGGCCGTGGGCAGTTCTCCCCGCGTCGTCAGCCAGATCAAGTTCTTCATCCGCCCAGGAATCGAGCGCGAGATTCGATTTCATCATTTCATCGAACAGTTCGAGCGTTACGTTCCCAATGAGATCGGGCATGCCCTTCGGAGCGCACTCTGGCCTGGCGAGTCTTTCTACTGACTGATTGAAGGCCCACGATTGCGACGCGCGAGCATCGAAGTGGGAGAAGAGGCGACTCAGGCCCGCGATTGAGCTAGTATTTGCGCTGTCAATCCAGCGCATCGGCGCCGGTCTTCGGCCGTCGGCGCGATCGCCCGAGCCTTTCGATGGCCAAAGGAGAAGACAATGGAACGCTCGTTGCAGACTGCAGAAGCGCTTCGCCGCGACGTGAGCTGCCTCTTTGGCCACGGCGTTGTCCGCTGGATCTTCTGCCTGGTGCTGTCTGCGCCGCTCAGCGCGCTGGCCAATGAGGTCGTTCGATTTCCAGTTCCTGAATTCGAGGGCGATCACCGGTACGACTACGCGACGCAACTGCTGCAACTCGCGCTGTCAAAGTCGGGCACCGCGTACAGCATCGAGCCTGCCGCGTTCCCCATGAACCAGGAACGTCAGGTCCTCGAGCTCGAGGCCGGGCGAAGCATCGACGTCGGCCCCATTCCGAGTTCGGCTGAACGCGAGGCTCGCTTGCTGCCGATCATGATTCCCATCAACAAGGGCGTCCTCGGATGGCGCCTTGGCTTGATTCGCAAGGGCGAGCAGTCGTCGTTTGCAAACGTGCGAACGCTCAAGGACTTGAAGCACGTTCGACTCGCGCAGGGTCAGGAGTGGCCGGACACCACGATTCTCCGGGCCAATGGCATCGATGTCATCACGGCTCCCCGTTACGAGGGCCTGTTCAAGATGCTCATCGGCAAGCGCTTCGACTATTTTCCCCGCAGCGTGATGGAGATCTGGGACGAGCAGGAAAGCAATGCGAGCACGCTGGAGGTAGAGCCCCGCTTGGCGCTGCACTACTTCTACGACGCGTACTTCATGGTGAATCGTCGCAACACCCGCCTGGCGCACGACATCGAGAGCGGGCTCGAACGGGCGATCACCGACGGATCGTTCGATCGTCTGTTCCAACAGTACTATGGCGAGCGCCTTCGCAAGGCCCGCCTGGAGACGCGCACGGTCATCGAACTGCGCAACCCGCTCACGACGCCGGGAACGCCGACCCACCGGCCGGAACTCTGGTACGACGGCCGGCGGGGCCACTGACGCCCGCGAGCCGGTGCGGCGACCGCCGCCGCGGGCGCGCCAGGGTGCTGAACCGGAGGTTCGTG
>DATCRO010000936.1:0-3379 GCA_036569025.1 Burkholderiaceae bacterium | reverse complement strand
GAACTGCGACAATCCCGAATCGGCCGGAGTATCCAGCCGCCCAAGAAACTACCAAATTTGCCGCAGATTCTGCCCGCAAACCCCTGACGTCGCAACGAATCGGACACTCCGTTACGACGGAGATAGGCGTTCACCCTGAGTCCGGACGTTGCGTCTCAACACATTTTGCACTGCGCTCGCAAGGGTCCTCGCCGCATTACTCGTGATTTTCGTGGCAGATTTCCAGGAACGATCTTTCCATGTCCCAACTCCAGATTCTTCGTTACCCCGATCCGCGGCTGTACACGGTGGCCAAGCCGGTCGCTGAAGTCACCGACGAGATCCGCGCGCTCGCCGACGAGATGATCCAGGTCATGTACGCGTCCGACGGCGTGGGCCTGGCCGCGACGCAGGTCGACCGCCACATCCGCCTGATCGTCATGGACACCTCCGAGACGCACGACCAGCCGCGCGTTCTGATCAACCCCGAACTGGTCGAGAGCTCCGACGACTGGGTGCTGGGCGAGGAGGGCTGCCTGTCGGTGCCGCAGGTCTACGAGAAGGTGGAGCGCCACGCCCGCGTGCGCGTCAAGGCGTTGGACCGCGACGGCAAGCCCTACGAGTTCGACGCCGAAGGCCTGGCCGCCGTCTGCGTGCAGCACGAGATGGACCACCTGATGGGCAAGGTGTTCGTCGACTACCTCAGCCCGCTCAAGCGCGACCGCATCAAGACCAAGATGATCAAGAAGACGCGCGAGGAGGCCAAGCGCTGATGGCGACGCCCGCGCTGCGCGTCGCCTTTGCCGGCACGCCCGAGTTTGCGGCGGTCGCGCTCAAGGCCATCCACGAGGCCGGGCACGAGGTGCCGCTCGTGCTGACCCAGCCCGATCGCCCGGCCGGCCGTGGCATGAGGCTCACGCCGTCGCCGGTCAAGCAGCTGGCGCTCGAGCTCGACGCGCCCGTCGCCCAGCCGCGCAGCCTGCGGCTGGACGGCAAGTTCCCCGACGACGCGCAGGCCGGTCGCGCCGCGCTCGACGCCGCGCGGCCCGACGTGCTGGTGGTCGCCGCCTACGGCCTGATCCTGCCGCAGTGGGTGCTGGACCTGCCGCGCCTGGGTTGCCTGAACATCCACGGCTCGCTGCTGCCGCGCTGGCGCGGCGCCGCGCCGATCCACCGCGCGATCGAGGCCGGCGACGCCGAGACGGGCATCACGATCATGCAGATGGACGCGGGCCTCGATACCGGCGACATGCTGCTGGTCGAGCGCGAGGCCATCCTGGCCGACGACACCACCGGCCGTCTGCATGACCGCCTCGCGGCGCTCGGCGCCCGCATGATCGTGCGGGCGCTGGCCGACGCCGGCGCCGGCGCGCTGAAGCCGGTGAAGCAGCCCGGGCAGGGCGTCACCTACGCCCACAAGATCGACAAGGCCGAGGCCGCGATCGACTGGACGTTGCCGGCCGACGCGATCGAGCGCCGCGTGCGCGCGTTCGACCCGTTCCCCGGCGCCACCTTCCAGGCCGGCGGCGACACCGTCAAGCTGTGGCGGGCGCAGGTCGAACGCCTGGACGACACGGCCGCGCCCGGCACGGTGCTCGCGGTCGACGGCCAGCAACTGGTCGTGGCCTGCGGCGACGGCGCGCTGGCGCTGCTGGACGTGCAGCGCCCGAGCGGCAAGCGCGGTCCGGTCGCGCAGTGGCTGCAGGCGCATCCGGTGCAGCGCGGCAGCGTCCTGGGTTAGTGTGCTGGCCAAAGCGGCGCCAGTTCGTCGCTTCGAGCCCTCAAGTGCGCCGGCGGGCGGCCGATAACGACGTATCGACCCGTCCCTGCCATGCTCACACGCCTCCTGCCCCTCCTCGCCATTCCGTTCGTGCTCGCCGGCTGCGACCAGCTGGGCCTGGAGCCGGCGTCGGTGACGGCCGCGCGCGTCGAGGCCGACGGCAAGGCCGTGGGCGCCGCCTGCCGCCACGGCGGCCGCGCGATCGAGGACTGCTTCACGCTCAACAAGCGCGTGGACAAGGCCGCCATCTACGCCGGCTGGCGCGAGATGGACGACTACATGCGCGAGAACAAGCTCGAGGCCGTCGCCCCGACGCTGGGCGCGCCGGTCAGGAAGGCCGACGACGGCGCGGCCGACGCGTCGACCGCCAAGGCCGACGGCGACAAGGCCGCCGACAAGCCGGTCGACAAGCCCGTCAAGGCCGCCGCCAAGGGCGACAAGGCCGAGAAGGTGGCCAAGGCCGACAAGGCCGACGGCGAGAAGCCCGCCGAACACTGACGCGGGAAGCGCCGCTTCGCGCCTTGCGAAGCAATCCTGACCACCAGCCGCAGCGGGCTACTGCGCGAGGCGAGCGCCGCCATAAGACAATGGCGCGATGACCGCATTGCCCGCCACGTGGCGCCACCCTGAATTCGCCCGCGGCGCGCGCGACATGACCGGCATCTCGCTGGGCGTGGGTGCGTGGGGGCTCGTCACCGGCATCGCGATGGTCAAGGCCGGGCTCGGCTTCTGGCTGTCGCTCGCGATGTCGCTGTTCGTGTTCGCCGGCAGCGCCCAGCTCGCCTCGCTGCCGCTGATCGCCCAGGGCGCGCCGCTGTGGGTGATCTGGGCCACGGCGTTCTGCGTCAACCTGCGCTTCATCATCTTCAGCGCCGGCTGGCGGCCGTACCTGGCGCCCCTGTCCCGCTGGCGCCGGATGTGGGTGATGTACTTCATGGCCGACCTCAACTACGTCGCGTTCATGAAGCGCTTTCCCGTGCCGGGGCCGATGGACGAGCAGTTGCCCTTCCTGTGGGGCGGCGTGGCCGTGAACTGGGCGGCGTGGCAGGGCATGTCGATCCTGGGCATCCTGCTGGCCGACGTCATCCCGGCGCAATGGGGCCTGGGCTTCGCCGGGTCGCTGGCCTTGCTGGGCATCGTCGGCACGCTGCTGGTCGACCGCGGCACCTGGATCGCCGCCGCCGTCGCGGCCTGCGCCGCGTTTGCCGCGTTCGCGCTGCCGTTCCACCTGAACATCGTCGTCGCCATCGCGGCGGCCGTCGGCATCGGCGTGCTGGTCGACCACTTCTCGCCGCCGGCGCCGGCGCACGCCACCGCAGGGAGCGATGCGTCATGAATCCCTGGCTCGGCCTGCTGGCCATCGTCGGCCTGGCCGCGATCACCGTGATCACGCGCGGCTTCTTCATCATTCCGGAGCGCGAGATCCCGATCCCCGGCTGGCTGCGCGAGGCGCTGCGCTACGCGCCACTGGCCGCGCTGGTGGCCGTGCTGCTGCCGGAAGTCGCGATGACCGGCGACCACCTGCTCGACACCTGGCGCGACGCCCGCATCTACGCCACCGTCACCGGCGTCGTCGTGTTCGCCGCCACGCGCAACCTGCTCGGAACGATACTCGCGGGT
>DATCRO010000935.1:0-4358 GCA_036569025.1 Burkholderiaceae bacterium | reverse complement strand
GTGTCCATGCGCCCGCCCACACCCACCCGGGTATGCGTGTAGCGCGCGCTCTGGCCGTGCACGCGGATCTCGCGCGCCGCCTGCGCCAGCGCGTCGTCGCTGGTGAAGATGGCGCCGCCGTCGCCGTAGCAGCCGAGCGGCTTGCTGGGAAAGAAGCTGGTGCAGCCGAGGGTGCTCAGGTTGCAGCTCTTGCGGCCGTGGTAATCGGCACCGAAGCTCTGCGCCGCGTCCTCGATCACGGGCAGGCCGTGGCGCGCGGCGATCGCGTTGATCTCGTCCATGTCCGCGCACTGGCCGTACAGGCTCACCGGCATGATGGCGCGGGTGCGCGGCGTGATCGCGGCCTCGATCTTCGAGGCGTCGATGTTGCAGGTGTCGGGCTCGATGTCGACCCACACCGGCACGCCGCCCAGCAGCACGATGGTCTCGGCGGTGGCGGCGAACGTGAACGGCGTGGTGACGACCTCGTCGCCCGGCTTCAGGTCCAGCGCCATCAGCGAGATCAGCAGCGCCTCGGTGCCGCTGGCCACCGTGATGCAGTGCTTCGCGCCGGTATGCGCGGCCAGCGCGGCCTCGAGCTCCTTGACCTCGGGGCCCATGATGTACTGGCCGTGGTCCAGCACCTTCTGCATGCGAACGGCGATCTCGTCGCGCAGCACGGCGTACTGGGCCTTGAGGTCGATGAATTCGATCTTGCCTTGCGGCGGAAGCGGAGCGTTCATGGTCGTGTCGGTTCAGGAGATCAGCGACAGCACGCGGCCGTCGAGGCGATAGCGGTCGCCGTTGTTGGGGCAGGTGGTCTCGACCGGCTGGCCGGCGGGCGCCACGAGCGGCAGCTCGAGCCGTTCGCCGAAGCGGCTCATCCAGCCGATCTGGCGCGCGGGCACGCCCACCATCAGCGCGAAGTCCGGCACGTCCTTCTGCACCACCGCGCCGGCGCCGATGAAGGCCTGGCGGCCGACGGTGACGCCGCACACCAGCGTGGAGTTCGCGCCGAGCGTCGCGCCCTGGCGCACCAGCGTGCGGCGGTACTCGTTCTTGCGCGTGACCGCCGAGCGCGGGTTGTACACGTTGGTGAACACCATGCTGGGCCCGCAGAAGACGTCGTCCTCCAGCGTCACCGCGTCGTACACCGACACGTTGTTCTGGATCTTGACGTTGTTGCCGATGGCCACGTCGTTGCCGACGAACACGTTCTGGCCGAAGGAGCAGCCCGCGCCGATGCGCGCGCCGCCGCTGATGTGCACCCAGTGCCAGACGCGGCAGTTGTCGCCGAGGACCGCGCCGTCGTCGACGATGGCGGTCGGGTGGATGGTCGTGGGCATCAGTATTCGAGCGGCAGGTTGACGCGCTTGCCGTCGCGTGCGGACATGTACATCGCGATCAGCATCTCCAGCGAGCGAAGGCCTTCGCGGCCGTCGGTCTCGGCCTGGGCCTCGCCGCGCAGCGTGCTGATGACGTTGTCGTAGTACAGCGGGTGGCCGAAGCCGTAGACGGAGGTCGTCTGGTAGCTCGCGTCGTCGCGCTCGGCGTCCATCGGATGCGGCTCGGCGAACTGCCACTGCTGGATCTCGTTGACCGCCACGCCGCCGATGCGCACCGTGCCCTTCTCGCCCAGGATGGTGATCGAGCCCTCGAGGTTCTTCGGGTACGTGAGCATGGTCACGTTGAGCGTGCCCATGGCGCCGTTGCGCCACTTGAGCGCGGCGACGCCGGTGTCCTCCACCTCGATGTTGCGCGCCAGCGTGCCGGTGTAGGCCATCACGCTCTCGACCGGGCCGCCGATCCAGTCGAGCAGGTCGATGTAGTGGCTGGCCTGGTTCATGAAGGCGCCGCCGTCGAATTCCCAGGTGCCGCGCCAGGCGGCCGAGTCGTAGTACTCCTGCGGACGCGTCCAGAACACGTTGACCGCGATCGTGTAGATGCGGCCGAAGCGGCCCAGTTCCATGGCCTGCTTGAGCAGCTGCAGCGTCTTGTTGCGGCGGTTCTGCTTGACGACGAACAGGCGCACGCCGGCCTCGTCGCAGGCGCGCACCATCGACAGGCCGTCCTGCCAGCGCGTGGCCATGGGCTTCTCGGTCATGGCGTTGAAGCCGGCGCGCGCCACCTCGATCACCTGCTGCGAGTGCAGGCCGCTGGGCGTGGTGATCACGACGCAGTCGGGCGTCTCGCGTTCCAGCAGCTCCTGCAGGCTGCGGTAGCCGCGCGCGCCGGTGCGCTGCACGGCGGCGGCCAGGCGCTCCGCGTTGGAATCGCACACGGCGACGAGCTCGGCACGCTCGGCGTGCTTGGCGATCGATTCCATGTGGTTGGCCGCGATCCGTCCGCAGCCGATCAGCGCGAAGCGGACCTTGCGGTCGGTGACGGGAGCGTGGGTCTGGGGGCGGAGGCTATGGGGAGACATGACGGACGACGGGCACTTCAGGGAGGGGGCGCGCAACAGCCAGGCGGCCCGGGACCGCGCGGCGCGCCTTCAGCCCGCGGCGGGCACGGGAAGAATGGGGCAATCCGCCATTTTAAGGCACCCGGCCCGGCAAGGCGATAGGGGCCTGACAGGTTGGCGGGTGGGCGTGCGGGGGGGAATCGCTTCGCGCCGCGCGAAGACAGCGGGCGGACGTGCCCCGCGCGCGCCGTCCGATCCACGTAAAATCGCGGGTTCCCCCTGGCAGCGCACGCTGCCCCCTTCCCGCCGGCCGCCGCGCCGGCGCCACCCTTCCCGCATCGATTCCCAAGCATGGACACCACGACGCCCCCGACCGACGAGAACAAGCTGATTGCGGAGCGTCGCGAGAAACTGGCCGCGATCCGCGCCCAGGGCGGCGTGGCGTTCCCGAACGACTTCAAGCCGGCCGACCGCGCGGCCGACCTGGTGGCCAGGTACGGCAAGCTGACCAACGAGGAGCTGGAGCCGCAGGACATCCACGTCAGCGTGGGCGGCCGCATGATGCTCAAGCGCACGATGGGCAAGGCCGCGTTCTGCTCGCTGCAGGATGCCACCGGCCGTATCCAGCTGCGCGTGGCGATCGACAACGTCGGCGAGCAGACCTACGCTGCGTTCAAGCACTGGGACCTCGGCGACATCCTGGGCGCCGAAGGCTCGCTGTTCATCACCAAGACCGGCGAGCTCACGATCAAGGTCACCAAGCTGCGCCTGCTGACCAAGTCGCTGCGTCCGCTGCCCGACAAGTTCCACGGCGTGTCCGACCAGGAAGTGAAGTACCGCCAGCGGTATGTCGACCTGATCACCGACGAGGAGGCGCGCAAGCGCTTCCGCGCGCGCAGCGACGCGCTCGGTTCGATCCGCGCGTTCATGGTGGCCAACGGCTTCATGGAAGTCGAGACGCCCATGCTGCACCCGATCCCGGGCGGCGCGAACGCCAAGCCGTTCGTCACGCACCACAACGCGCTCGACCAGGCGATGTACCTGCGCATCGCGCCCGAGCTCTACCTCAAGCGCCTGATCGTGGGCGGCTTCGAGCGCGTGTTCGAGATCAACCGCAGCTTCCGCAACGAAGGCATCTCGGTTCGGCACAACCCCGAATTCACGATGATGGAGTTCTACGCGGCGTACTGGAACCACCACGACCTGATGGACTTCACCGAGCAGGTGCTGCGCCATGCGGCGATCGCCGCCACCGGCTCGGCCGCGCTCACTTATGCCGGCAAGGACGTGCACCTGGACAAGCCGTTCGCGCGCCTGACCGTGCGCGACTCGCTGGTCGAGCACTGCGGCCTCACCCTGGCGCAGACCGAGGACAAGGCGCTGCTGCGCGAGCGCATCCTGGCCGCCGGCGAGAAGGCGCACGAGCACTGGACGCTGGCCGAGCTGCAGTTCGGCCTGTTCGAGGCGGAAGTCGAGGCGAAGTTGTGGCAGCCGACGTTCATCATCGACTACCCGGTCGAGGTGAGCCCGCTGGCGCGCGCGTCCGACAACAACCCGGCCATCACGGAGCGCTTCGAGCTGTTCATCACCGGCCGCGAGTACGCCAACGGCTTCTCGGAGCTGAACGACGCCGAGGACCAGGCCGCGCGCTTCCAGGCGCAGGTCGCCAACAAGGACGCCGGCGACGAGGAGGCGATGTTCTACGACGCCGACTTCATCCGCGCGCTCGAATACGGCATGCCCCCGACAGGCGGCTGCGGCATCGGCATCGACCGCCTGATGATGCTGCTGACCGACAGCGCCAGCATCCGCGACGTGATCCTGTTTCCCGCGCTGCGCAAGGAATAGGCCCCACGCTCGCTGGCGCTCGCTGCCCCCTCGGGGGCGGCGAACGTCGTGCGCTCGTCCACGAGCGTGGGGCCTATTCCTTGCGCAGTGCGGGGAACAGGATCACGTCGCGGATGCTGGCGCTGTC
>DATCRO010000934.1:0-4792 GCA_036569025.1 Burkholderiaceae bacterium | reverse complement strand
CGCCAGAGCTTCATCGACACCGCGCCGCCCACGGCCTGAGCCGTGCGGCGCACGCGACGAAGGCGGCCGAAGGCCGCCTTTTTTCATGCCCGCGCGGCGGCCTGGTCGCGCGCTCCCGCGGCCGCACTGCGAGAATCGCCCGACAAGACGCCTGGGAGGGATGGCATGAACAACGCACGAACGATCCGCGCGCGCGCGCTCGGAGGCTGCCTCGTCGCCGCGGCCTGGCCGCTGCTCGCCGCGGCGCAGCCTGCCGGCAGCCCGGCCCACGCGAAGGTCGCGCCGCGCGCCGCGTCCGCCGCGGTGGCGGCGCCGCCCACGTTCACGATCGAGCGCACGCCGGCATGGGCGCACCCGCTCCCGGTCGACCCGTCCGTGCCGGTGCCCGCGGCGCCCTACCAGCTGCTCGTGGCCGAGGAACAGGTGCGCGTGCTCGATCACGGCTCCGAACACTATCGCCACACCATCCGCCAGATCAACGACACGTCCGCGCTGCAGCAGGGCGGGCAGATCGAGCTGACCTTCGACCCCGCCTACCAGCGCCTCGTGTTCCACCAGGTCGACATCGTCCGCGGCAACCAGCGCATCAACAAGCTCGACCCGAGGAAGGTGCGCCTGCTGCAGCGCGAGCAGCAGCTGGAGCGACAGGTGGTCGACGGCCGCTTCACCGCGTCGCTGGTGCTCGACGACCTGCGCGCCGGCGACCGCGTCGAGTGGTCGGCCACCGTCATCGGCGACAACCCCGTGTTCGGCGGCCGCTTCGTCGACACCGAGTGGGACGCCTACCCGAACGCGCCCACCGGCATCTGGCACCTGCGCCTCGTGGCGCCGGCCGCGCGCGACATCCACGTGCGCGTCGGCGAGCCGGCCACGACGACGGTCACGACCCGCGTGCACGACGGCCTGCGCGAGACCGACTTCAAGCGCACGAGCATCGCGCAGCTGCTGTCCGACGAGCGCCTGCCGCCCGCCGAATACCTGAAGTGGCAGGTCGAGCTCAGCGAGTTCGCCGACTGGAAGGAGGTGTCGGACTGGGCCGCGCAGCTGTTCGCCCGCGCGATGCAGCCCAGCCCCGCCGTCGACGCCCAGGTGGCCGAGCTCAAGGCCAAGGCGCACGACCGCGACGCGCTGCTGCGCGCGACGCTCGACTTCGTCCAGCGCGACATCCGCTACTTCGGCACCGAGGGCGGCACCGACTCGCACCAGCCGGCCGCGGCCGACACGGTGCTGCGCCAGCGGTTCGGCGATTGCAAGGACAAGGTCGCGCTGCTGGCCGAGCTGCTCACGCGCATGGGCTTCGAGGCGACGCCAGTGATCGTGTCCGCGCAGTTCCGGGCCGCCAGCGGCACCCGCCTGCCGGGCCCGCTCGCGTTCGACCACGCGATCGTGCGCGTGACGGTCGACGGCAAGCCCCTGTACCTGGACGCGACGCGCGCCTACCAGACCGGCCGCGTCGCGTCGCGCGAGGCGCTGGACCTCGGCGTCGGGCTGCTCGCGCAGGCCGGCACGCCGGCGCTCGCCGAGCTGCCCGGCGGCCGCGACGCGGTGCGCATCGAGACGCTCGACACCTTCGCGTTCCCGAAGCTGGCGCGCGAGGGCACGCTGACGTCGGTGACCACACTGCACGGCGAATGGGCCGAGTGGTTCCGCGCGAGCCTGGCCAGCCAGCCGCGCGCCGACATCGAGAAGGCGGTCCAGGCCGACCTCGTGCACGCCTACCCGTCGCTGGTGGTCAGCGCGCCGATGGACGTGGCCGCCGACGGCGAGGACAACACCGTCAAGGTCACCTCGCACTTTCGCACCGGCGAGTTCTGGACGCTGCCCGAGCAGCGCGCGCTGGTCGGCCGCTACGCGCTGGGCACGCTCGTCTCGCCGCTGCGCCTGCCCGACCAGGCGGCGCGCACGCAGGCCTACCGGCTGCAGACCGGGCGCTTCCTGCAGCACGTCGCGTTCGACTTCGGCGAGCCGTTCCCGGGCGTGCAGAACACGCCGCGCTTCGACGAGACGAACGACGTCTTCGAGCTGCACACGCATTCGGAGATCCAGTCCCCGCGGCAGGACATGTATGGCGAGCTGCACCTGCTCACCGACACCATCCCCGCCAGCGCGTGGTCGGCGCACCGCGACCGCGTGCTCAAGGTCGGAGCGCACCTGGGCGGCAGCGTCATCGTCTCGGCGTTCTCCGCCGACCAGTTCGCCGCGCTGCGCAGCGAGGGCGAGGTCCTGCTGGCCAAGCTGCGCAAGGGCGACCTGCACCTGGCCACGCGGGCACAGGCCGACGCCACGATGAAGCTGCTGATGCTCGACAAGGAGCTCGACTCCGACCGCCTCACGCCGCCGCTGCGCGCGCAGGTGCTGCTGGCCAAGGGCATCGCGCTGGACAACGTCGGCAAGCAGGACCTGGGCAAGGGTTCGATCGAATCGGCGCTGATGCTGGACCCGGCCAGCGCCGACGCGCACGCGGCGCTGGCCGACAACGCACTGGCGCGCGGCGACGACAAGACGGTGCTGCGCGAGATCGGCGAGACGCTCAAGCTGTCGCCGTCCAAGACCGAGGTCTACCTGACACGCGGCCGCATGCACTACCTGGCCGGCGACATGGGTCCGGCGCGCGACGACTTCGTCACCGCGCTGCAGTCGCGCCAGGAGGTCGAGCGCATGTACGGCACGATCTGGCTGTACCTGGCGCAGCGCCGCGCCGGCAGCGACGCGGCCAAGGCCGTGGACGCGGTCCGCGCGTTCGAGCCGTCCGCGGCGTATCCGGAATGGCCGTACAGCGTGCTGCAGCTGATGGAGGGCCGCACCAGCCTGGACAAGGCGCTCGCGGCCTCGCAGGAGAACGGCCAGCGCAGCGCGGGCCGCGAGTGCGAGCTGTACTACTACGCGGGCGAGAAGGCGCTCGCCGACGGCGACCTGGCCAGCGCGCGCAAGTACCTGCGCCAGAGCGTGGCCACCGGCGTGACCGAGTTCGTCGAGTACCAGTCGGCCCAGCGCGAGCTGGCGCGCATCGGCAACCCCTGAAAGCCGCGGCTCAGACGGCGAGGTCGAGCGCCGACTGCGCGGCGGCCGTCGGCGGCGTCGCCAGGGGCGCACTCACGGACGCGGCGGCGCTGGCCGGCGCGAAGCTGTCGGCACGCGCGATCGGCCAGTACATCCTGTAGACGTTGTGCGGCCAATCGCATTCGCCGCGCGCGGCCGCCAGCAGCGCGCCGGGCGCGATGAACTCGAGGTGGTTGGCCAGCAGCTTGACCTTGTCGCCCGCGACGCGGCGCACCACGTGGTTGGCGGTGATCTCGTTGGGATGCTGCAGCCCCGCGGCCTGCACCAGCTCCTTGAGCGCCTCCAGCGTGTGGCGGTGGTAGTTGTGCACCCGCTCGATCTTGGAGGGCACCACCAGCGCCTTCTGGCGCAGCGGATCCTGCGTGGCCACGCCCGTGGGGCAGTGGTCGGTGTGGCAGCTCTGGGACTGGATGCAGCCGAGCGCGAACATGAAGCCGCGCGCCGAATTGCACCAGTTCGCGCCGAGCGCCATCATGCGCGCGATGTCGAACGCGCTGACCACCTTGCCGGCGCAGCCGATCTTGATCCTGTCGCGCAGGTTCAGGCCGACGAGCGTGTTGTGCACCAGCAGCAGGCCTTCCTGCACGGGCGTGCCCACGTGGTCGGCGAATTCCAGCGGCGCGGCGCCGGTGCCGCCCTCGCCGCCGTCCACGACGATGAAGTCGGGCAGCAGGCCTGTCTCCAGCATGGCCTTGGCGATGGCGAACCATTCCCACGGATGGCCGATGCAGAACTTGAAGCCGGCCGGCTTGCCGCCCGAGAGCTCGCGCAGCCTGGCGATGAACTGCAGCATCTCGACGGGCGTCGAGAACGCGCTGTGGCTGGCCGGCGAGACGCAGTCCACGCCCTGCTGCACGCCGCGCGCCTCGGCGATCTCCCGGGTCACCTTCGGGCCCGGCAGCACGCCGCCGTGGCCCGGCTTGGCGCCCTGGCTCAGCTTGACCTCGATCATCTTGACCTGCGGCTCGGTGGCGTGCCTGGCGAACAGCTCCGCGTTGAACGTGCCGTCCGGGTTGCGGCAGCCGAAGTAGCCCGAGGCGACTTCCCAGATCAGGTCGCCACCCTGCGCGCGATGGTGCACGCTGATCGAGCCCTCGCCGGTGTCGTGCGCGAAGTTGCCGCGCAGCGCGCCGCCGTTGAGCGCGCGGATGGCTGCGCCGCTCAGCGCGCCGAAGCTCATCGCGCTGATGTTGAAGATGCTCGCGTGGTACGGCTGCGCGCAGTTCGCGCCGATGGTGACGCGAAAGTCGTGCGAGGCCAGCTTGGTCGGTTGCAGCGAATGGTTGATCCACTCGTAGCCCTCGGACTGCACGTCCAGCTGCGTGCCCAGCGGGCGCTTGTCGGGGTCGCCCTTGGCGCGCTGGTAGACGAGCGAGCGCTGCTGGCGCGAGAACGGCGCGGCCTCGTTGTCGCCCTCGATGAAGTACTGGCGCATCTCCGGTCGGATGAACTCGAAGAAGAAGCGCAGGTGGCCGATCACCGGGTAGTTGCGCAGGATCGAGTGGCGGCGCTGGCGCACGTCGCGGATGCCGACGATCACGCCCGCCAGCCCGAGCACCGCCCAGCTCCAGCCGGTGTGCGCCACGACCTCGGTGAACGCTCCCAGCAGCGCGACGACGGCGCACAGGATCCACGCGAGATAGCGGATCGGGAAGAATCGATCGAGCGACAGGAGCCAGTTGGGCATGGGCAAGGTCTCGTGCAGGTTCTCGTGCCGGGCAACGGCGGGTCG
>DATCRO010000933.1:0-3504 GCA_036569025.1 Burkholderiaceae bacterium | reverse complement strand
ACCTCGCCCGCCACGAGCACGGTGAATCCCGCGCCCAGCTGCGCCAGCAGCCACGACGGCGTGCCGTCCGGCAGGGTGACGGGCGCATCGGCCGCAGGCGCGCCGGGCGCCATCGCGCCGCGGAACGCGTCGACGTCGGGCGTGTTCAGCGAGGAGCCGTGCAGCGTCGACGGCGTCGACAGCCGGCCGCTGTTGACCAGCGTGCGCGCGAACGGATGCGACTTCGCGAGCTCGAGCACCGCGTCGCGGAACACGCGGCTGATGGGGCTCTTGGGCGTGATGAAGTCGGTCGCGCGGGTCGAGTGGCGGATGTTCTCGTCGGCCGCGAACTCGCGCTCGCGGGCGTAGGTGTCCAGCAGCGCCTCCGGCGCGTGGCCGCCCAGCACCGCGGCGAGCTTCCATGCCAGGTTGTCGGCGTCCTGCACGCCCGAGTTCGCGCCGCGCGCCCCGAACGGCGACACGCCGTGCGCGGAGTCGCCGGCGAACAGCACGCGGCCGTGGCGGAAGCTGTCCATGCGCAGGCACGAGAACGTGTAGACGCTGGCCCATTCGAGCTCGAAGTCCTGGTCTTTCATCGCCGAATGCGCGAGCAACGCCTTGACGCGCGGCAGGATCCTCTCGGGCTTCTTCTCTTCCTCGGGGTCGGCATCCCAGCCCAGCTGGAAGTCGATGCGCCAGACGCCGTCGGGCTGGCGGTGCAGCAGAACGCTCTGGTTGCGGTGGAACTCCGGGTCGAACCAGAACCAGCGTTCGGCTGGCGATTCGTGCTTCATGCGCACGTCGGCGATGAGGAAGCGATCCTTGAAGGTGCGCCCCTTCGATTCGAGGCCCAGCAGGCGGCGCATCGCCGATCGCGAGCCGTCGCAGGCGGCCACGTAGTCGACCGCGAGGCGGTAGGGGCCGTCGGGCGTGGCGATGGTCAGCATCACGTGGTCCGCGCGCTGCTCGGCGCCGCTGACGGCGTTCTTCCAGCGCACGTCCACCAGCGGCAGCGCCGCGGCGCGTTCGGCGAGGTAGCCCTCGACGTAGTACTGCTGCAGGTTGACGAACGCGGGTCGCGCGTGGCCCGTCTCGGGCAACAGGTCGAAGCTGTAGATCAGCTGGTCGCGGAAGAACACCTTGCCCACGTTCCACGACACGCCCTTGCCGGCCATGCGGTGGCCGCAGCCCAGGCGGTCGAAGATCTCCAGCGTGCGCTTGGCAAAGCAGATGGCGCGCGAGCCCGTCGAGAGCGTGCTGTCGTCGTCCAGCACCACCACGGGCACGTTGCGCTGCGCGAGGTCGATGGCCAGCGCCAGGCCCACGGGGCCGGCGCCGACGATGGCCACCGGCCGCCGCGCGGGCTGCGCGGCCGCCTGGTCGGCGCAGCGCGCGTAGTCGAAGACCACCTTCCGGTAGTCCACCGCATCGCCGCCAGGACGCGCGAGTTCGTTCAGTTGCATGCTTGTCTCCTCGCGCCTCGGCGGACGCCTCCGTCGTGCAGGGCGGCGGCCCTTCAGCCTTCCAGCGCCTCCCACATCTGGCGGTCGCGCTCGGCCGTCCAGACACGCGGGTCGGCGTACTGCGTGACCTCGTCGAAGCAGCGCGTGACGTCGAACGGCATGCAGTGGTCGAAGATCACCCAGTGGCCGTACTTGGGCTTGAGCCGGGCGAACGTGTCCTTGTAGACCGCGTTGAGATCCTTGCCCGCGGCGACGCCGGCCTCGACGCTGGCGCGCACGTCGGCGATGAAGCCGGCCGTGGAGCGCAGTCCCTCGGCCACCTGCGCCTCGCCCTGCAGCGCCGGGCCGCGACCCGGGACGAGCGCCAGCGGCTTCAGCGCGGCGAGGTTCTCCAGCGTCCGCGGCCAGTCCTTGAAGTAGGCGTCGCCGGCATAGGGCGTGGCGTCGAACTCGACCAGGTCGCCGCTGAGCAGCGTGCGCTCCTGCGGCAGCCAGACGACGGTGTCGCCCTTGGTGTGGCCGCGGCCCGGCTGCAGCAGCTGCACCTCGAGCTTGCCGAGCCACAGCGTCATCTTCTTCTGGAACGTGATCGTGGGCCAAGTGAGGCCGGCGGGCACCGTCTCGACGTTGCGGAACAGGCGCGGGAAGCGGCCGATCTCGCTGGCCTTGTCGGCCTCGCCGCGCTCGACGATCAGGTCGTAGGTGTCCTGGCTGGCGATGACCTGCTGCGGCTGGTATGCGCTGGCGCCGAGCACGCGCACCGCGTGGTAGTGCGTGAGCACGACGTACTTGATCGGCTTGTCCGTCACCTCGCGGATGCGCCGGATGACGTCGGCGGCCATCGCGGGCGTGGCCTGGGTGTCGGCGACCAGTACGGCGTCGTCGCCGATGACGATCCCGGTGTTCGGATCGCCCTCGGCGGTGTACGCCCAGGCGTGCTCGGACAGCTGGCTGAAGGTGACCTTCTTTTCCTCGAGGTCGGCCTGGGAGGCGAATTTCTTGGGTTCGGACATGCGGTCTCCGGCAGTGAAGAGAGGAGTCTTTGCTCGATGCGTCCGCCAGTATTGATCCTTTTGTGGACATCCGTCCTCGCGATCGCGGACGGGCGCCGGCGCTGGCGGCGGCCGCGGCGTGCCGCCGGATCGCGCCGGGATCGACGACGCGCCCGGCAGTCCGCAAAATCCGATTCCGGGCCTCGCCCGTAATCACCTCATGGACGCCGAGCATTCCCAGCAACCGACGCCCCTCCGGCCGAGCGAGCCGGAGGAGGGCATGCCGCACCTGCGGCTGGTCGTGTCGACTGCCGATGACCGGGCGCCGGGCCGCGACACGCGGCTGGACGACTGGATGATCGCGGTGGCCCGCCACCAGGATCGCGCGGCGTTCGGGTCCCTGTTCGAGCATTTCGCGCCCCGGCTCAAGGGCTGGCTGTGGCGTACCGGCAGCACCAGCCTGGAGGCCGAGGAGATCGCCCAGGACGCCTTCGTCATCGTCTGGCGCAAGGCGGCGCAGTTCGATCCCGTGCGCGCCAGCGTGGGATCGTGGCTGTTCACGATCGCCCGCAACCTGCGCATCGATCGTCGGCGCGCCATCCACGACACCTGGACCTCGCTGGACGACGCCGAGGCCCAGGCCGTTGCCGACACCGGCGCCGGCCAGGACGAGACCCTCGACCGGCGCCGGCACGACGAGCGCGTGCGCTCGGCCGTGGCCGGCCTGACCCACGACGAGCGCGTCCTGATCCAGCTTTCCTATTACGAAGACATGTCGCACGCCCGCATCGCCGCGCAACTGAAGATTCCGCTGGGCACCGTCAAGACCAGGCTCCGTCGCGCGGCGGCCTGCCTGCGCGAGCGGCTCCAGGGATGCCGGCCATGATCCGCCATCATCCCGACGACGCCCTGCTGCTCGGGCACGCGGGGGGCGGCCTGGCCACCGGGCCGGCGCTGCTGGTCGAGGCGCACCTCGAAGGCTGTGCGCGCTGCCGGCAGGCCGTGCGCGCATTCGAGCGCGTGGGCGGCGAGCTGCTCCAGGCCGAACCGCCGCAGGCGCTGGCCGGCGG
>DATCRO010000932.1:0-18929 GCA_036569025.1 Burkholderiaceae bacterium | reverse complement strand
CTCGAACAGCAGGCCGTAGAAGCCCACGAGGAGCAGCATCAGCGCGAGACTCGGGTCGCCGATGAAGGCCAGCAGCCGGTCACGCCAATCGGGCTCCCAGCGCTCGATCCGGGCGCCCGCGGTCGCCAGCGTCATCGAGCGGCCGTCGGCCAGTTGCACGGCACGGCCGTCGAGCTGGCGCAGCAGGTCGGGAACGTCGCGCGCCACCAGGTCGACGACGTGCTGCGACAGGGCTTCGGTCGACGACAGGCTCGCCGCGTCGCGGACGGCGCGCTCGGCCCAGTCCGCATTCCGATGACGCACAAGCGCCAGCGAGCGGATGCCCGCTGCGGCATCGTTGATCCGCTTGGCTTCCAGCGCATCGTGCGGGACGCCGGGTGACGAGGCTGCGCCGGCGCTCGCGGACGGGTACGGATCGGGCGCCGCTCCCATCGTGATCGGCGTCGCCGCCCCGAGCTCGGTCGCCGGCGCCATGGCGGCAACGTGGCTCGCATAGACCATGAACGTGCCGGCGCTCGCGGCGCGCGCGCCTGACGGGCCGACGAACGCCGCCACGGGCACCTTCGATGCGAGGATCGCCTTGACGATGGCCCGCATCGAGGTGTCCAGGCCGCCGGGCGTGTCGAGCTGCAGCACGACGAGCCCGGCACCGCCGCGTTCTGCGCGGTGCAGGCTGCGCTCCACGTAGTCGGCACTGGCGGCGCCGATCGGGCCGTCCACGCTCAGCAACACCACGTCGCTCCCACGTGCCGCGGGAACGGCAGCGGGAGATGTCTGGGCGCCGGCAAGTGACGCGGACCACAGGGCCAGCGCGCACAGTGGAGCAACCATGCTGCGCATGGCACGATGGTAGGCCCGGCGGACGCATTCGTCCATGGCGGCGGCCGCCGCCGCGCAGGGTCCCCTGGCGTCAGCCGCGGTAGTAGTCCCGCTCCTGGTAGCGCCGCGCGTAGAGCGCGAAGGCCAGTGCGGCGAGCAGCGCGAAGGCCGCGAAGAAGAACATCTGGAAGGCCGTGACCGACAGGCCGGTGCCGGCGATGCGCGCGTTCACGGCATCGCTGCGCACGCTGACGTTGGACAGCAGGACCCAGAGGTTGCCGACGGTCACCGACAGGCTCCAGAAGCTCATGATCACGCCCTTCATCGACATGGGCGCCTGGCTGTAGGCGAACTCCAGGCCGGTCGTCGAGACCAGCACCTCGCCGAGCGTCAGGAGCGCGTAGGGCAGCACCTGCCAGGTGATGTCGACCTTCTGGCCGCCGTCCAGCCACAGCTGCATCAGGCCCACGACGATCCAGGCCACGCCCGCGAACGCGATGCCGGCGCCCATGCGGCGCAGCGCGGTCAGCTTCAGGCCGAGGCTCTCGAGCATCGGATAGAGCACGACCTTGTTGAACGGGATCAGGATCAGCACCAGCGCCGGGTTCAGCGCCTGCATCATCGAGGACTGGAACCAGGCGGGCTTGGCCATCTGGTCGGCCTGCAGCACCCAGGTGGACGCCTTCTGGTCGAACAGCGACCAGAACGGCGTGACCAGGCCGAAGAGCACGAGCAGGCGCAGCACGGCGCGCACGGCGGCCACGGCTTCCGCGCCGTGCCTGGGCTCCGCCCGGTCCAGCGCCATCCAGGCGCCGGCGCCGCCGAAGCCGAGGACCAGGACGAGCGCGGTGCACAGCGCCGCCACGACACCGAGATCGTTCCAGAAGCACAGCGCCACGCAGGCCAGCGCGACGCCGACGAGGGCCACCGCGCGCCCGCCGGCTCCCAGGCCGAGCGCGGTGCGCACGACCTTCAGGAAGCTGTTCGGATCCTCGTGGGCGGCGGGCGCCACGTGCACGTAGCGATTGCGGGCCGACCAGAAGATGACCGTCGCGATGAACATGAACACGCCCGGGATGCCGAAGGCGACGGCGCCGCCGAACTGCTTGAGGATGAGCGGCATGAACAGCGACGCGAAGAAGCTGCCCAGGTTGATGATCCAGTAGAAGGCTTCGAAGACCTTCTGCGCCAGGGTGCGGTTGCTCTTGTCGAACTGGTCGCCGACGAAGGCGCTGACCAGCGGCTTGATGCCGCCCGAGCCGAGCGCGATCAGGAACAGGCCGAAGTAGAAGCCGTGCAGGTTCGTGTCGAACAGCGCGAGGCAGGCATGTCCGGCGCAGTAGACCAGGCTCAGCCAGAGGATGGTGGGGTACTTGCCGAACCAGCGGTCGGCGATCCAGCCGCCCAGGAGCGGGAAGAAGTACACGCCGATGACGAAGGTGTGGAAGACCTCCTTGGCCTCGTTCTTGCGCAGCGGCTCCGGGATCGACAGCAGCAGGCTCGTCATCAGGAACACCGTGAGGATGTTGCGCATGCCGTAGAAGCTGAAGCGCTCGCATCCCTCGTTGGCGATGATGTAGGGAATCTGGCGCGGCATCCGGCCGGCGGCTTGTGGCTGCTGGTTCATCAGTCGGTTCCTCGGGTGGGGAGGGCGGATGTGGTGTGGGGCCGTAGCTTACGCTGCCGGACACGCCGGTTGCCTAGGCATCTGCCCTGCTTGCGCCGCGCGCGGCTGGCGAGGGCAGGCAGGGCGGCGCGGGCCGGCTGCGCCGCCCGCCGGGGCCGCCGCGAGCGATCAATCGCCCGGGGTCTTCGACGGCCCCGCGAAGACCTTGGCCACCTCGTACGTGCCGGGGGCGAACGTGGCGATGGCGAGGATCTGCGCCACGTAGGACGACGCGCCAGCACTCGAACGCATCGCCTGGTAGCGCGCGTAGTGCTCCGCGCTCTCCCACTGCGCGTACATCGTGACCCGGGTCCCGTCGACGCTGCGATGCAGCGCCGCCGAGACGAATCCGGGCGCGTCGCGAGCCGATGTCTCCGTGGCGCGCACGAGCAGGTCGACCAGCCGCTGCTGGTTCGACGGCTCGACCGTGAACACGTTGATCGCCGTGACGAGGCCGGAGTTCTCGGAAATGGTCGTCATGAATCGTCTCGCTGGCGGGACGATCCGCTCAGCGGACGCGTCGGGCGCGCCGCCCCGCCGCGGCCAGGCCCGCCACCCCGAGCAGCGCGAGCACGCCGCTGGCAGGCTCGGGGACCGGCGCCGCGCTGAACCTGACCGCCACCTCCTGGCCCGCGCCTTCCGGATACGGCGGCACCGACAGGTATTCCCAGGCGGTCGACCCGTCCGAGAACGGATTGGCCCAGGTGCCGTCGGCCATCGCGAAGCCGAAGCCGTTCCAGGTCAGTTGCGGGCCGCCGGTCGAAACCAGGTTGTCGACGGCGTACGGGTCGTTGCCCGGGATGGCGCTGCCGGCGGCCTCCAGTCCCGTGATGGCGACGCCGTTGCGCGAACCGGTGATGGCAGTGATCGTGTAGAAGCCGTCCGCGTCCGGCGCGTCGGTGGTGGTGAAGGTGCCGGCGGCGGAGATGCCGGTCGCGCTGTAGTCCCAGTGCCAGGTGGCGGCCTGCGCCGGCGCGGCCAGCATCGAGGCGGCGACCGCCGCGGCGGCCAGCAATCGGATCGGGGTCATCGGTTCTCCTTGGGTTTGTCGTTGGAAGCGTCACTGTATCGGCGAACGGATCGGCCTGTTGCGGGCGCGCGTGATGCGGCGTGATTGAACGGCGGGACGCCCGCGGCTAGATTGCCGGCAGGCAGGCCTCGAAAGGACGACCCATGCCCCTCCAGGACCACGTGCGCGCATTCGCCGACAACGACGCGCCCTACATGTACGACGGCGGACGCCAGATCTCGTTCGGCCCCGAGATGCGCGTGGGCATGGCCTGCCACATCGCCAGCTTCATCTGGTTGTACCGCGCGGCGCATGCCGGCGCCTTCCCGCCGCTGACGGCCTTCGAGAACAACGCTCCGCAGCACTTCGTCGACGGCCTGATCCGCTTCGGCAACGCGACGCGCGTCACCATGGGGCACGGGCCTCTGCCCAACGACGTGCTCATCTTCGCCAACCCCGACGACCCGTACAACGCATTGCATTCGTGCGTGGTCGTCGCCAACGGCCAGCGCATCGCCGGCTACAACCAGTCGGGCTGGTTCGACAACGGCGGCGTGCACGCCTATTCCGACCACGCCGTGGACAGCTGCGACTGGGTCGCGCGCTGCTGCTGCTGGAGCACGCCGCGGCGCGCCACGGCCGCCGGCGGGCAGCGCTACGTCTGGGCGGTGCGCGGGGCGACGGCGATCGGGCGCATGGCCTGAGCTGCGGGGCGGCGTCGTGCGGCGCGAGGATGGAGACGCGCCGCTGGAAGGACGTTACTCCCGGGCATTCGCGCCGCGCGGCGTGTCGCGGTATTCAGGCCTTGTCGCCCGCTCCGAACACCTCGACCGCATTGCGCCCGTGCTTCTTGGCGACATACATCGCCTGGTCGCCGAAGCGCAGCAGGTCGCGAGCCTCCTGAGCGTGGTCGGGATAGAGGGCCACGCCGACGCTGGACGAGATCTCCAGCGTGACGCCGTCGTCCCTCGTGAAGGGGCGCTCGATCGCCTGGCGGATCTTCTCGGCCACGTGCACGGCGTCGTCGGCCCGGGTCGAATCGGGCAGGAGCACGACGAACTCGTCGCCGCCCACGCGTGCGGCCGTGTCCGACTCGCGCAGCACGGATCGCATGCGCAGCGCCACCTGCTGCAGCAACCAGTCGCCGACCTCGTGGCCGCGCTGGTCGTTGACGTGCTTGAACTTGTCCAGGTCGATGAACAGGACGGACGCCTTCCTGCCTTGGCGCCGCGCGGTCGCCAGCACCCGCTCCATCCGATCCTCGAGCAGGCGCCGGTTCGGCAGGCCGGTCAGGCGGTCGTAGTAGGCCATCTGGCGGATCGCCTCTTCCGCCGTGCGGCGGGCGACGCTGTTGTCGCGCAGGACGGCGATGGCGCCCAGCATGTCGGCCACCTCGTCGTGATGCCGCGGCGCGGGCACCTGGATGTCCAGGTTCCCCTGGGCGATGGTCACGATGAGCTCGGTCGTCCTGGCCAGGGGCCGGATCACTCGCCGGTGCAGCAGCCACAGGGTCAGGCCCAGCAGCAGGAGCGTCGACATGGCGCCGACGCCGGTGAGCATCGCGGCGTCGCGGGCATGCGCCAGGCCGTGGCGCGCGTCCTCCATCGCGTCGCCCATCAGCACGTCGCGCAGCCGGATGATCGAGTCCATGTCGGGGACGTAGCGCGCGGCGAACTGCGCGGTGTCCACGTCGTACTGGCCGTCGCGCATGCCGATGGCGATCTGCGCGTCGACGAACGGGATCGCGCTGCCGAAGTAGCGCGCCTGCATGTCGTCGATGGCGCCCTGCGCGTTCTGGTGCGCCTCGGCGGCGGCGGCGAACGTCGTCAGCTGCTGGCGAAGCTGTTCGATGCGCCCGCGCATCTGGTCGATCGCCGCGCGCTCGTCGGTCGTCAGGCGCTGCCTGAGCGTCAGCGACCCGGTGAACAGCGAGCCGAGGCGCCCCGCATATTCGCGCAGCGCGGCCGCCTGGCGCGCCGCGACCAGCGAATTGGTGGCGACCGGAAAGGTGGCCGACGCGCCGTTGGTCAACCGGATCGTCGCCGGCGTGAGGTCGTCGATGACCTCGATCATCTGGTCGACCGCCTTGCGGATCTCGGCCGGACGCCGGCTGGCCCGGTCCTTCGCGGCCTCGGCATCGACCGCCTGCCGCCCGCGCACGAGCTGCCGGCGCGCGGCCTGGACCGTCAGGCCCACGCGCGCGCTGCGGCTGTCGGCAGGATCCAGCACCTGCTGCAGGGCCGCGAAGGCCGCGTCCGTCTTCTTGCGCGCGAGCAGCAGGCGCTCCCGCTTGGCGGGATCCCCGGGCAGGTCGTCGCCCAGGACGCCGTTGGCCGGACCGCGTTCGCGCGAAGCCATCTCCGCGACGATGAACAAGGCCTGCAACTGTTGCATCTCGTCGAGGCCGGCCCGGGCCTGGCGCAGGTCCCGCCATGCCTTGCCGACGACGCTGGCCGTCACGGCGACGACGGTGACGGACAGCGCGCAGCTCAGGACAAGGAAGAGACGTCGAAGTTGCACTTGCCGATACTCGTTTGATTCGCAGCCGCCGCGGCGACGCCTGGCTGGTGTTCGCCCGCGCCTTCGACGGAAATCCCGCCCCGTGCCGCGGGCGGCCGCAACGCTGCCAGCCGCATCGTCTGCCTTCCGCCGAGCGATGTCCACGAAGGCGTGGACGAGACCTCGCGACGCCCGGATGGCGGCAGCGACACGCAGGAAGCTATCGATCCGATCGCGGCGATCTGCGGCGACTCGCAGCGAGCCGGAAGGCGCGCGTGCCCAGGCGCGAATCACCCGACCCGCGTGGCGCGCGCCTGTGTCGAGGACGGCCCATCATAGGGGCCGGCGCGGCGATCCGGTGGCGGCGCGACCACCGCGCGCGGCCATCCGTGATGTATGACGCTCAAGCGGCATGGCGGCCGGAGTTGGCCGGCGTCTGTCGGTTGCGCGGATGGGTTCTCCGGCTTCATCGGCAAGGAGCAGGCAATCCCGGGGTCTTGCGCCGAAGGCGGCCGCCATCTCCCTGCCACGCTTGGGGTCGTCGTTGTGCAGGGAGGTTGTCGTCTTCGACATCGACGCATGGCGCGGTTTCTCGATCGACTACTCGCAGTCGAACTCGCGCTGGCGCATCAGCGGGCGCCTGGGGCGTCCTCGAACGGGTCGATGGTGCGCGAAACGGCGCAGGGGCTGTTCGTTTCCAGGCAGTGCTGCGGCGGCATCGACAGTGTGCGTGCTCGGCGTCCGCCACTCTCGCCTGCGGACCGGAGGCGGTTCGGATCTTGCAATCCTGCGGCGGCCGGCGCCACGCTCCCGCGGTGCCGGCGTCACCAAAACACCTGGAGAACAGCAATGATCAAGACCGTCTTTGCCGCCATGACCCTGGCACTCGCGGCCAGCGCCGCCGTCGCCGCTTCGGCGCCGGCCGCGATTTCGAACGGCGTCCTCGCGACGCCCGGCGGCGCCACGCTCTACACCTTCGACAAGGACGTCGTGGGCAACGGCAAGAGCGCCTGCAACAACCAGTGCGCCACCAACTGGCCGCCGCTGGCTGCGCAGGCGTCCGACAGTGGCTTTGGCGACTGGTCCGTCGTCACCCGCGACGACGGCTCGAAGCAGTGGGCCTACAAGGGCGCGCCGCTCTACACCTATGCCAAGGACGCCAAGGCCGGCGACACCACGGGTGACGGCAAGGGCAACGTCTGGCACGTGATCAAGGGCTGACGGATCCGTGGGACGAGGTCGGCGGCCATGGAGCCACGGAAGGCGCACATCGCTCGGCTAGAGACGGTGGACGCCTATGCATCGGCGAATTCGGCATTTCACGCGAGCGCGATGGCGCCCTAATCTGCCGGCTATCGCCACCAATGTCCGGAGTTCCCATGTCCGACCCCGTCGCCGACGCCGCCGAAGACGTCCTCCTCGAACGCGCCATCAATGAAGCCCGTGCGCAGGGCCTGCCGTTCGCGGGCAGCGTGCCGCCGAGCGAGGCCTGGGCGCTGGTCGAGTCGGGTCGCGCCGTGCTGGTCGACGTGCGCACGAGCGACGAGCGCAAGTTCGTCGGCTACGTGCCGGAGAGCATCCACGTCGCGTGGGCCTCCGGCACGTCGCTGACGCGCAATCCGCGCTTCCTGCGCGAGCTGGAAGCCAAGGTCGACAAGAGCGACGTCGTGCTGCTGCTGTGCCGCAGCGGCAAGCGCTCTGCGCTCGCGGCCGAGGCTGCCACCAAGGCGGGATTCACGGCTGCCTTCAACGTCAGCGAGGGTTTCGAGGGCGACCTCGACGCGGACGGCCATCGCGGTCGCCTGGGCGGCTGGCGCCTGCATGGCCTGAAGTGGGTGCAGGACTGAAGCGCCATGGCCATCGATCTGGACCTGCCCGCCGAGGCGCCGCGCGCCGACAAGCGCCACGAACCCGCGCTGGAACTCGCCAGCATCGTGCAGCAGTTGCGCGAGGTGCGCGAGAGCTGGCGACGTCAACAAGGTCGCCCGCGCGAGCTGAGCGGCCGCGAGCTGCCGTCGCGCGAGGCGCTGGCGGCCATCGTCGGCGGCCTGCGCGGCGCGCTGTTCCCGATGCGCCTGGGGCCGCCCGACCTGCGCCAGGAGAGCGAGGACTACTTCGTCGGCCACACGCTGGACGCGGCGCTGCATTCGCTGCTCGCGCAGGTTCGGCTGGAGCTGCGCCATCACTCGCGCGCTGCCCACTCGGACGCGGCGACGCTCGACGAGCAGGCGCTGCGGGTCGTGCGCGAGTTCGGCGCGTCGCTGCCGCGGATCCGCGAGTTGCTGGACACCGACGTCCTGGCCGCCTGGCGCGGCGACCCGGCCGCGCGCAGCGTCGACGAGGTGCTGGTCTGCTACCCCGGCCTGCACGCGATGATCCATCACCGCATCGCCCATCGCCTTCACGGCCTGGGCGTGCCGCTGCTCGCGCGCATCGTTGCCGAGCTGGCGCACGGCGACACCGGCATCGACATCCACCCCGGCGCCCGCATCGGCTCGCACTTCTTCATCGACCACGGAACGGGCGTCGTGATCGGCGAGACCGCGGTGATCGGCGACAACGTGCGCATCTACCAGGCCGTCACGCTGGGCGCGAAGCGCTTCGAGGCGGACGCAGACGGTGCGCTGCGCAAGGGCGGCGCACGCCATCCCATCGTGGAGGACGATGTCGTGATCTACGCCGGGGCGACCGTGCTGGGCCGCGTCACCATCGGCCGCGGCGCGTCCATAGGCGGCAATGTCTGGCTCACACGCAGCGTGCCGCCGGGTAGCCGCATCGCTCAGGCGATCGCACGCGACGACCATGTCGATCCAGGCGTCGGCGGCTGAGCGCGATGGATGACATCGACCTCGTGGGCGCCCCGCTGGCGACCCGGCGCCCTTCCGCGCGCTTCGGCGCAGTGATCCGCGAGCTGCGCGAGTCGCGCGGCTGGTCGCAAGAGCAGCTCGCCGGCCAGGCGGGCCTGAACCGCTCGTACATGGGGGAGATCGAGCGCTCGGCCGCGATGCCGTCGCTCGCCAGCGCGGAGAAGCTCGCGCAGGCGCTGGGCGTCGCGCTGTCGGCGCTGATCTCGCACTGCGAGCGGGCGGCGGCTCGCTGACGGGCGCCGTCCAGGCCGCTTTGGTGGCTATAGCCGGTTGATCCGCTCGACAGCGGTGGGGATACTTTCTTCAGCGCATTTCGCATATTCAAATTCGCTTTCAGCACGAGGACTCCCTGCACATGGTCGACACCACGAACGCGCCGATGGCGCTCGGCGACAACGCCGCCCGCCAGCTCGCGAACGCCACCAAGACCGCGCCGACGCTGTCCACCATCAGCCCGCGCTGGCTGACGCATCTGCTGCAGTGGATCCCGGTCGAGGCCGGCATCTACCGCCTCAACACGGTCAAGAACCCGCAGGACATCCAGGTGCTGTGCGCCAAGCGCGACGAGGCCGAACTGCCCACCACCTTCGTCGACTACGACGAAGCGCCGCGCGAATACTTCCTGAACGCGGTCAGCACCATCGTGGACGTGCACACGCGCGTGTCCGACCTCTACAGCAGCCCGCATGACCAGATCAAGGAACAGCTGCGCCTGGCGATCGAGACGATCAAGGAAAAGCAGGAGAGCGAGCTGATCAACCATCCGGACTACGGCCTGCTGGCCAGCGTCGCGCCGGAGCAGATCGTCTACCCGCTGACCGGCGCGCCCACGCCGGACGACCTCGACGAGTTGCTGACGAAGGTGTGGAAGGAGCCGGCGTTCTTCCTCGCGCATCCGCTGGCGATCGCGGCGTTCGGCCGCGAGTGCACGCGCCGCGGCGTGCCGCCGCCGACGGTGAGCCTGTTCGGCTCGCAATTCCTGACCTGGCGCGGCATCCCGCTGGTGCCGTCCGACAAGGTGCCGGTGGCCGACGGCAAGAGCAAGATCCTGCTGCTGCGCGTCGGCGAGAAGCGCCAGGGCGTGGTGGGTCTGTTCCAACCGGGCCTGGCTGGCGAGCAGGGGCCGGGGCTGTCGGTTCGCTTCATGGGCATCAACCGCAACGCGATCGCGTCCTACCTGATCTCCCTGTACTGCTCGCTCGCCGTGCACACGGCCGACGCGCTGGCCGTGCTCGAGGACGTCGAGATCGGCAAGTACCACGACTATCCCGACACCTACAAGTAAGCCGCGCGATGGCCTCCTTTGATCACGGCAGCGACGCCGGCGCGCTCGCCGCCGGACTGCCGGACGTCGCGACGCTCGCCCGGCTCGCCGGCGAGCTCTTCAGCGCGTTGCCCGGCGCGCCGTCGGCCGGCGGCGTGCCGGTGCCGTCCAATCCCCTGCCCGCGGGACTGAGCGTGCCGCCCGGCGCGCTCGGGCCGTCCACGCCGTCGGCGGTGCCGCACGGCGTGCTGCCGCCGGGTGCGAACCTCGTTCCCGCGTCGCCGCAGGCGCTGGCCAACACGGGCGCGTCCGCACCGGCGCTTCTGCCGCACGCGGCCGTGCCTGCGCTGGGACTGAACGACACCGCGTTGCAGGCCGCGCCGGGCTACGACGGTCGTGCGGGCGGCGTCGCGCTGGGCGTACCGCGCACGCTCGCGACGCCGGGCGCGTTCGCGGAGCCGCCGCGCGCGGCGTCCGCGCAGGCGCCGCTGTCCACCAACGCTGCGCCGCATTACTTCCTCGCGGATCGCGCGGGCGATTCGGCCGACGCGCATGCCGCGCAGTCGATCGTGCTGCCGTCGCTCGGCGCGGTCCACGAGCGAGGCTTCGGCCTTCCGGACAGCGATCGCCTGCGCGCCATGCTGGCCGCCAACCAGCCCTCGCCCGGCGCACGCGCGCCGTCGGCGCCGCAGTTCTATTTCCACGATCCGGATTCGGCGCCTGTCGCCGCAAGCGATCGCCATCCACCGTTCGACGTCAATGCCGTGCGGCGCGACTTCCCCATCCTGCGCGAACGCGTCAACGGCAGGCCGCTGGTCTGGTTCGACAACGCGGCCACCACGCAGAAGCCGCAGGTCGTCATCGATCGCCTGAAGCGCTTCTACGAGACCGAGAACTCCAACATCCACCGCGCGGCGCACGAGCTGGCGGCGCGCGCGACCGACGCCTACGAGGGCGCGCGCGAGACGGTGCGGCGCTTCATCGGCGCCGGCTCGACCGACGAGATCGTGTTCGTGCGCGGCACCACCGAGGCGATCAACCTGGTGGCCAAGAGCTGGGGCGCGCAGAACGTGGCTGCCGGTGACGAGATCGTCGTCTCGCACCTCGAGCACCACGCCAACATCGTGCCATGGCAGCAACTGGCCGCGGCCAAGGGCGCGACGCTGCGCGTGATCCCGGTCGACGACGACGGCCAGGTGCTGCTGGAAGAGTACCGCAAGCTGCTCAACGACCGCACCAGGATCGTCGCGGTGACGCAGGTGTCCAACGCGCTGGGCACCGTCGTGCCGGTGCGCGAGATCGTCGCGACCGCGCGACGCGCGGGCATCTGCACGCTGGTCGACGGCGCGCAGTCGGTCTCGCACATGCGCGTGGACGTGCGCGAGCTCGACACCGATTTCTTCGTGTTCTCCGGGCACAAGATCTTCGGCCCGACAGGCATCGGTGCGCTGTATGGCCGCAAGGCCCTGCTCGACGCGATGCCGCCGTGGCAGGGCGGCGGCAACATGATCGCCGACGTCACGTTCGAGAAGACGATCTACCACGGACCGCCGGCGCGATTCGAGGCGGGCACCGGCAACATCGCGGACGCCGTGGGCCTGGGCGCCGCGCTGGAATACGTCGAACGCCTGGGCATCGAGAACATCGGCCGCTACGAGCACGCGCTGCTCGAATACGCCACGCACCGCATGGCGCCCATCCCGGGCCTGCGCCTGGTGGGCACCGCGCGCGACAAGGCCAGCGTCCTGTCCTTCGTGCTGGACGGCTACAGCACGCAAGAGGTGGGCCTGGCGCTCAACGAGGAGGGGATCGCGGTGCGCACGGGCCACCACTGCGCGCAGCCGATCCTGCGGCGCTTCGGCCTGGAAGCGACCGTGCGGCCGTCGCTCGCGTTCTACAACACCTGCGAGGAAGTCGACCGCATGGTGGATGTCGTGCGCCGGCTGGCGCGCCGGCGCGGCTGAGACCTCACCCCGAAAGGGTCGTGCCGTCCGCATCGACCGGCCGATGAACACCGCCGGGACACTCATCGCGCAGCGCCCTCGCCGGGTCGGCCCGTGCGCAGTGCCGTCTCGGTATGCGGCGTGCCCGCAGGGGCCCAGTCCAGTGGCACCGGCTGCGCGCGATAGAGCTGGTGGTTGACCGTGGCCTTGCCGGTGCCGGGATCCTTGCCGATGCGCGGATACGGATTGACGTATTCCCACACGATGTCGCCCTCGCGCGTCACCTGGAACAGCCGACCGCTCTGGCCTTCGTCGATGAAGGTGTTGCCGTTGGGCAGGCGGCGCGCGGCGCTGATGTGCGTGCTGCGGAACGCCCACGATGGCTGGCCCGAGTCCTCCGCCGTGTACTGCCAGACGACCTGCCGCGTGACCGGGTCGATCTCCAGCACGCGCGAGCCGCCGGTGGTGGGCAGTTCGACGGGCGGGTAGCCGGCCTCGCCCTGGTTGTCGAACACCAGCAGGTTGCCCGCGCCGGGCAGGCCGGCGGGGATGAT
This sequence comes from Burkholderiaceae bacterium, assembly GCA_036569025.1. Taxonomy (GTDB): domain Bacteria; phylum Pseudomonadota; class Gammaproteobacteria; order Burkholderiales; family Burkholderiaceae_C; genus Scleromatobacter. The sequence goes on along the minus strand of DATCRO010000932.1, from coordinate 6,308 downwards.
CTGCGCGTCGTGCTGGCCGCTGATCTGGTCGACGGGACGCGGCACGCGCCGAGCCGCGGCGCCGCGCGGGATCGCGGGGTAGTCGGGGCCGAGCGTCCACACGATGTGGCCGCTGTGGCGGTCGACGATGGCGATCACGTTGGCGTTGCGCGAATGGAGGATCAGGTTGTCCGGTGCGAAGCGCTTGTCGCCAGCGTCGAACCAGTGGTTGGGGCCGACCGGCTTGAGGTTGTTCAGGTGCAGGTAGTCGGCGTTGTCGGAGGCGCGGATCAACGCCAGCGTGGCGGCGCTGAAGCCGAACTCCTCGAGATGCTCGGACGCCACCCAGCGCCAGACGATCGCGCCGCTCGCATCGACCTCGTAGGCCACGTCGTCCAGCACCTCGGGCTGCTTGAAACCGGGCACGGGATGGCGCAGGTTCGCGAGCACCAGCGTGTTGCCGTTCGGCAGGCGTGCCCAGTCGTGGTGCTGTTGCGCCAGGCCGCCCGGCGCCTTCGGTCCGAACTGCCACTTCAGCTGCCCGTTCCAATCGAGTTCGCCCACGGTCTTCGAGACGCGCGGACCCGCGCGTCCGGGCACGAGGTCCACGCCGCGGCCATCGCTGTTCTCCAGCGTGACCAGCACCCGCCCGCGCTCGCCGCCCACCAGCGCCGGATCGATGAACAAGGGCGCGAATCCGCCGACGTCGCGCCACGTGTGCACGGTCTTGCCGTCGAGGTCGACGAGGCGGGCCGTCTCGTCGCCGCCGGTGAAAAGCACGTACGACGGCCACGCGCGCGAGGGATCGAGGCGCGTCGTGCCCTCCGGGTAGACGCTGGGGCCGGCGTGCGCGCCGGCGGTGCAGGCGAGGGCGATGCCGGCGGCGAGGTGGCGCAGGCGCGTGGCGGTGTTCATCGTCGGCTCCGGTTCAGTACAGGCGGCCGCGGATCTTCTCGAGGCCGGCGACGGCGCAGGCCTCGTCCTTCTCGCTGCCGCGCGCGCCGCCGACGCCGATGGCGCCGATCAGCGTGCCGCCGACCGTCACGGGAACCGCGCCGGCGCGGGCCAGCCAGGTCGGATTGGCGGCGAGTTTCGCGGCGATGGCGGTGTCGGCCTTCGCGCGCTCGGCCACCTGGCCGCTGGGGATCTCGAAGGCGAGCGCGGCCTTGGCCTTGAGCGCACCGTTCTGCACGCCGCGGTTGGGGGCGCCGTCCGAGGACAGCAGCAGGCGCAGCTCGCCCGCGGAATCGAGCACGCTGACACCCACCTTCTGGTCCAGGCCCTTGCAGGTATCGAGCGCCGTCTTGGCGGCCTCGAGCGCGAGGTCGGCGGGAATGCCGCGTGCGGGAGGTGCGGGCGGCGTCTGCGGGGCGCTGGCGGCCGGAGCCTGGGCGTGGGCGACAAGGGAGGCGAGGAGGCCCGCGAGAGCCAGGGCGTGCAGCGTGATTTTCATGGGAGCGTCGAGTGCTGTGGAAGCCGGCCGGGTCGGCCGGAACGAGGCGATCGACGTTCTCAATGCAAGCTCTGCGCCATGCGGCGTGCGCGGGCGTCACGCACGCGCGCCCGAGCAGCGGCCCGTCGAAGGAACGATCCCGGATTTGCTTGCCCCGGCGATCCGCTGTGCGCTCGCGTGGAGGTGCTCATCGCGACCGGTTGACGCGCTTCGATCCACGCGGCGGCGAGCAAGGTCGCGCTGTCACCGACAAAGTCGCCGCACGGATATCGATAGCCGTTTGTGTTCGTTTTCGTGCAGGCGATGTGACCCTAACGTCGGGGGACTGTCGAATCATCAACACCGTCGCCATGTCCGTCGTCGCCCTTGCCGGCAGTCCTTCCGTCCCGTCGCGATCCACCGCCTTGCTGCGCCATGTGCTCAGCCGGCTCGACGACGACGTCCCGCGCTGCGAGATCGCGCTGCGCGACCTGCCGCCGGCGGCGCTCGTGCGGGCCGAGTTCGACGACCCGGCGATCCGCCGCGCCCGCGAGCAGGTCGCGGCAGCCCGGGTGGTGGTGATCGCCACGCCGATCTACAAGGCCTCCTTCAGCGGCCTGCTCAAGTCCTTCCTCGACCTGCTGCCGCAGGACGCGTTGCGCGGCAAGTCGGTGCTGGCGCTGGGCACCGGCGGCAGCGCGGCCCACCTGCTGGCTCTCGACTATGCGCTAAGGCCCGTGCTCGCGGCGCTGGGCGCGCGCCACATCCTGGATTCCGTGTATGCCGTCGATGCGCAGTTCGCGCCGCACGCGATTCACGGGCACGTCGCGCACGACGACATCGTCCGGCGCATCGAGCGAGCGCTCGCGGATGCGCCGGTCGCATTGCGCACCCCTGTCGGCGACGCGCAGCGCTCCGTCGCGCTCGCGGCCTGACAGCCGCACATCTCGAACGAAACTTCCGGAGGATCCACATGCCCGTTCCATCGCCCATCGTCACGGAGCGCGCCCGCCGCGCCTGGCTCGGCCGCGCAGCTGCGTTCCTGTTGCTGGCGTCAGGCGCGATCGGCCTCGCATCGGGCCCCACGTCGGCGCTGGCCGAACCCGCCAAGGAGCTGCGCATCGGCTTCCAGAAGTCGGCCAGCCTGCTCGTGCTGCAGAAGGCGCAGGGCACGCTGGAGAAGCGCCTGGCGCCGCAGGGCGTCTCGGTGAAGTGGGTGGAGTTTCCCGCCGGCCCGCAGCTGCTCGAAGGCCTGAACGTGGGGGCCGTCGACGTCGGCTACGTGGGCGAGGCGCCGCCGATCTTCGCGCAGGCTGCCGGCGCGCGCTTCGTCTATGTCGGCAACGATCCGGCCGCCCCGGCGACCGAGGCGCTGGTCGTGCCCAAGGGGTCGCCGCTCAGGTCCGTGAGCGAACTCAAGGGCAAGCGGATCGCATTGAACAAGGGCTCCAACGTGCACTACCTGCTCGTGAAGCTGCTGGAGAAGAACGGCCTGAAGTATTCGGACGTCACGACCGTCTTCCTGCCGCCCGCCGACGCGCGCGCCGCGTTCGAGAAGGGCGCGGTCGACGCCTGGGTCATCTGGGATCCGTTCCTGGCCGCGGCGGAGCACCAGCTCGGCGCCCGCCAGCTCGCGGATGGCACGGGCCTGGTCAACAGCTTCAGCTTCTACCTGGCGCAGACGGACTTCGCGCAGGCCAACCCGCAGGTGATCCGCACGCTGTTCGCCAACACCGACGAGGCCGCGCGCTTCGTGCAGGCCGACGTGCCTCGCGCCGCGGCATTGATCGCGCCGCTGCAAGGGCTGGACGTGGCCGTCGTGGAAGCGAGCCTGAGGCGCTACCGCTACGGCGTCGCGCCGCTCACGCCCGCCGTGGCCGAGCAGCAGCAGAAGATCGCCGACACCTTCTTCGAGCTCAAGCTGATCCCGAAGGCCGTGCGCATCGCGGACGCACTGCCGTCCAGCGGCACCGCGACGGTCGCGGGCAAGTGAGGGGCCGCATGAAGACAGGCCTTGACCGCCGTCAGGCGATCGCGCTGCTGGCCGCCGGGACCGCGGGCCTGCCGGCCGCTCGCGCCCTCGCGGCAACATCGGAGTTGCGCATCGGCTACCAGAAGTCCTCGGTCAACCTGATGGTCACCCGCGAGCGCCGCCTGCTCGATGCGACGCTGCCCGGCGTGAGCGTGAAGTGGGTCGAGTTTCCGGCCGGCCCGCAGATCCTCGAGGCCCTGGCCGTGGGCAGCCTCGACTTCGGCTTCACCGGCGACACGCCGCCCGTGTTCGCGCAGGCGGCCGGCAAGGACATCTGGTACGTCGGCCTCGAGCCGCCGAAGCCGGCCAGCTCCGCGATCCTGGTGCCGCCCGATTCGACCATTCGCTCGCTCGGCGATCTCAAGGGCAAGCGCATCGGCTTCCAGAAAGGCTCGAGTTCGCACTATCTGGTGCTGCGCGCGCTCGAGAAGGGCGGCCTCCAGTGGTCGGACATCTCGCCGCTGTACCTGGCGCCGTCGGATGCGCGCGCGGCATTCGAGAAGGGCGCGCTGGACGCCTGGGGCATCTGGGACCCGTACTACGCGGCCGCCGAGATCGACGGCCGGGCGCGTGTGCTCACGACCGGCCAGGGCCTGTCCAGCAACAACAGCTTCTACCTCGCCTCGCACGAGCTGACGCGGCAGCCGGCGCTGGTCAAGGGCCTGTTCGCCGCGCTGTCACAGGCCGACGCCTGGGGCAAGGCCAGCCTGCCGCAGACGGCGAAGTTCCTGTCGGACGCGACCGGCGTGCCTCTGGCCGGGACGATCCGCTTCCTGCAGCGCCGCACATCCGGCCCCGTGACGGTGCTCAAGCCGTCCGACATCGCGGACCAGCAACGCGTCGCCGACGCGTTCAGCCGCATCGGCCTCATCCCCAAGCCGCTGAAGGTTGCCGACGCCGTGTGGCAGCCCGGCTCGTCCTTCGCCTGACCTCCGCTCGAAAGACCCCGTCATGAAGATCCTCTGGTTCATCCCCACGCACGGCGACTCGCGCTACCTCGGAACCTCCAGGGGCGCGCGCCAGACCGACCTCGACTACTTCAAGCAGGTGGCGATCGCCGCCGACACGCTCGGCTACGAAGGCGTTCTGCTGCCCACGGGCCGCTCGTGCGAGGACTCGTGGATGGTCGCGGCCAGCCTGGTCGATGTCACGCAGCGGCTGAAGTTCCTGGTCGCGCTGCGTCCGGGCATCATCCAGCCGGTGCAGACGGCGCGCATGGCGGCCACGCTGGACCGGCTGTCGGGCGGCCGCGTGCTGGTCAACCTCGTCACCGGCGGCGACCCCGACGAGCTCGCCGGCGACGGCCTGCACCTGAGCCACGAGGAGCGCTACGAGCTGTCGACGGAGTTCGTGTCGATCTGGCGCGACGTGCTGCGGGCCAGCCACACGAACGAGGCGGTCGACTTCGACGGCAAGCACCTGAAGGTCAAGGGCGCCAAGGTCATCTATCCGCCGGTCACGCAGCCCTATCCGCCGCTGTTCTTCGGCGGGTCGTCGGGCCCGGCACACGATCTGGCGGCGTCGCAGTGCGACACCTACCTCACCTGGGGCGAGCCGCCGGCCGCCGTCGCCGAGAAGGTGCGCGACGTGGGCAGCCGCGCCGAGCGCCTGGGCCGCAAGCTCGAGTTCGGCATCCGCCTGCACGTGATCGTGCGCGAGACCGAGGAAGAGGCGTGGGCCGCCGCAGGCAAGCTGATCTCGCATCTGGATGACGACATCGTCGCTGCGGCGCAGAAGAAGTTCGCCGCCATGGACTCCGTCGGGCAGCGGCGCATGGCTGCCCTGCACGGCGGCAGGTTCGACAAGGCCAACCCGCGCGCCGGACTCGAGGTGGCTCCCAACCTGTGGGCCGGCGTCGGCCTCGTGCGGGGCGGCGCCGGCACGGCCCTGGTGGGCAATCCCGAGCAGGTCGCCGCACGCATCCAGGAATACGCGGATCTCGGCATGAACCATTTCATCCTCTCGGGCTATCCGCACCTGGAGGAAGCCTATCGCTTCGCGGAGCTGGTGTTCCCGCTGCTGCCGCTGGCCACGCGCGAGAAGCTGGTGCAGCCGACGCTCACCGGGCCGTTCGGCGAGATCGTCGCGAACGATATCCGTCCGAAGGCCGACCTGGCCCGGGCCGCCAGCTGAGGTCGACGATGCGAGTTGGCGCATTGACCTGGCGCGCGTTCGCGCCGTGGATCGTCCCGCTGGTCATCCTGCTCGCGTGGGAGGCCTCGTCACGCAGCGGCTGGCTGTCGGTGCGCATCCTGCCCGAGCCGCTGGCGGTGGCCACCGCGTTCTGGGGCCTGCTGACCTCCGGAACGCTGGTGCACGACGTCGCCATCAGCACCGGCCGCGCGCTGGGCGGCTTGGCGATCGGCGGCGGCCTCGGCCTGGTGCTGGGATTGCTGACAGGCACGTTCCGCACCGCCGAGACGCTGCTGGACACCACGCTGCAGATGATCCGCAACGTCCCCGCGCTCGCCCTCATCCCGCTCGTGATCCTGTGGTTCGGGATCGACGAGACGGCCAAGGTGTTCCTGGTGGCGATCGGCGTGTTCTTCCCGATCTACCTCAATACCTATCACGGTATCCGCGCGGTCGACGCCGGCCTGGTGGAGATGGCGCGCAGCTACGGCCTCTCGGGCTGGAGCCTGTACAGACAGGTGATCCTGCCCGGCGCGCTGCCCTCCATCCTGGTGGGGCTGCGCTTCGCGCTCGGGCTGATGTGGGTGCTGCTGATCGTGTCGGAGACGATCTCCGCGCAGTCGGGCATCGGCTACATGACGATGAACGCGCGCGAGTTCATGCAAACCGACGTGTTGGTGCTCGGCATCATCATCTATGCCCTGCTGGGCAAGCTCGCCGACAGCGCCGCGC
>DATCRO010000931.1:0-5451 GCA_036569025.1 Burkholderiaceae bacterium | reverse complement strand
CGACGGCCTGCAATCGGCCTACGGCGATGCCAAGCCGCTGTTCTCCCGCGCGACGCAGCGCGCCCGCGAGCTGGCGCACGACGGCTACGACAGCGCCCGCGAGCGCGCGGCCGCCCTGCGTGAGCGCGGCGCGCAGGCCGTCGAATCGACGCGCGGCTACGTGAAGGACGAGCCGATCAAGTCGCTGCTGATCGCCGCGGCCGTCGGCGCCGCCGTCATCGCGCTGGTCGAAGTGGTGCGCATCCGCCGCAATCGCTGACATCCCCTCGAATCGCCCGGTGGTTCAGGCGAGCCGCCGGGCGGATCGCGGACAATCGCGGCCAGGGATTTCCTTGGCCGCTTTTTTTTCAACCGGACACCCGACATGATCTACAAGTTCAAGAGCAGGGCCACGGGCGACCTCATCATGACGCAGCCGGTGGGCGAGCGCGTGCTGGGGTTGATCGGCAAGGAGCGCACGCCGCAGGGCATCATCGAGGTCGGGCAGATGCCGGCGGCCATCGGCGCGCTGGAATCGGCGGTCGCGGCGGAATCGCCGCGCGCGGCCGGCGACGACGACGACGCCGGTGGCACGGGCGACCGCGTCAGCCTGCGCCAGCGCGTGTGGCCGATGGTCGAGATGATGAAGCGCGCCATGGCCGAGAAAGAGCCCATCACCTGGGGCACCTGAATTCAAGGAACGAGCACGGCATGAGCCATGGAGAAGCGACGCGACTGATCGCGGTACGGCACGGCGAGACCGCCTGGAACGTCGAGGCTCGCCTGCAGGGCCAGCTGGACATCCCGCTGAACGACCGTGGCCGTGAGCAGGCACTGCGCACGGCGCACTGGCTGGCCGACGACGCGCCCGACATCGTCGTGAGCTCCGACCTCGCGCGCGCGCAGGCGACGGCCCACGCGATCGCCAGCTTCAACCGCATCCCGCTGGAGCTCGACACCGGGCTGCGCGAACGCCACTTCGGCAGTTTCCAGGGCATGACCCACACCGAGGTCGCCGAACAGTGGCCGGCGCTCGCCGCGCGCTGGAAGAGCCGCGACCCCGAGTTCGCGCCGGGCGTGACGGGCGACGGCGAATCGCTGACCGTTTTCTACGCCCGCTGCGTCGACGCGGCGCTGCGCATCGCGATGCGCCACGCCGGCAAGACGGTGGTGCTGGTGGCGCACGGCGGCGTGCTGGACTGCCTGTACCGCGCGGCGACCCGCGTGCCGCTCGATGCCCCGCGCCTGTGGCAGCTCGACAACGCGGCGATCAACCGGCTGCTGCACACGTCGTCGGGCTTGACGATGGTGGGCTGGAACGACACGAGCCACCTGGACTTGAACGCGCCGACGCTGGACGAATCGGCCGACCGGATGCCGGCCGCGGCGGCGCTGGCGGCGCGCGCCGATTGAAGCGCCGCAGGCTTCCGTTAGGGCGGCATCCCGAACAGGTCGTTGCCCGTGCGTGCCGGCGGCGCCAGGCCCAGGTGGCGGTAGGCGGCGACGGTGGCGATGCGGCCGCGCGGGGTGCGCTGCAGGTAGCCTTGCTGGATCAGGTAGGGTTCGATGACGTCCTCGATCGTGCCCGGCTCCTCGCCGATGGCTGCGGCGACGTTGTCCAGGCCCACCGGGCCGCCGTCGAATCGGTGGACGATGGCCTCGAGCAGCTTGCGGTCCATCAGGTCGAAGCCCTGCGGGTCGACGTCCAGCATCGCCAGCGCGGCGTTGGCCACGGGCACCGTGATGCGGCCCTGCGCCTTGACGTCGGCGTAGTCGCGCACGCGGCGCAGCAGGCGGTTGGCGATGCGGGGCGTGCCGCGCGAGCGGCGGGCGAGCTCCAGCGCGCCGTCGGGGTCGATGGGCACGCTCAGCAGGCCGGCCGAGCGCGCGACGATCGCGGCCAGTTCGTCGGACGTGTAGAACTCGAGGCGGGCGACGATGCCGAAGCGGTCGCGCAGCGGGTTGGTGAGCATGCCGGCTCGCGTGGTGGCGCCCACGAGCGTGAACGGCTGCAGGTCGAGCTTGATCGAGCGCGCGGCCGGGCCGTCGCCGATCATGATGTCGATCTGGAAATCCTCCAGCGCCGGGTACAGGATTTCCTCGACGACCGGCGACAGGCGGTGGATCTCGTCGATGAACAGGACGTCGTTGCGCTCCAGGCCGGTGAGGATGGCCGCCAGGTCCTTCGGCTTTTCCAGCACCGGGCCCGAGGTCTGGCGCAGGTTCACGCCCAGTTCGGCCGCGATGATGTGCGACAGCGTCGTCTTGCCCAGGCCCGGCGGGCCGAACAGCAGCACGTGGTCCAGCGATTCGGCGCGCTTGCGGGCGGCGCCGATGAAGATGTCCAGCTGTTCGCGCGCCTTGGCCTGCCCGACGTAGTCGTCCAGTCGCTTGGGTCGCAGGGCGCGCTCCAGCGCCTCCTCGTTGGGCGACGCCGGGTTGGCGCCGACGACCCGCGCCGGACGCGGATCGCGAGCGCCGGAGCCGCTGAAATCGTCAGTCTGTATGGACATTCAGTAATCATAACTGCCCCACCCCCCGGAGGGGCGCTTCGCGGCGGTCGCTGTCGCTCCCTGCCCCGAGGGGCCGGCCGCGAGCGGCCCGGCAGAGCCGGATCCGCCGCTCCCTCGAACTTCAGGGCGCGAAATCAGCGGCAGCGCCGGGAACGTTTGGCGTCGCCGCGCCTCGAACCCGACTCACGTACGATCCGGCACCATGATCAAGAACGCCCTCATCGCCGCCGCAGTCTTCGCGAGCGCCGCCGCCCACGCCCAGGTCGCCGTCTCCGACCCGTGGGTGCGCACCACCGTCGCCCAGCAGAAGACCACCGCCGCCTACATGACGATCACCTCGCTGAAGGGCGGCAAGCTGGTCGACGCCAGCTCGCCCGTCGCGGCCTCCGCCGAGGTGCACGAGATGAAGATGGACGGCGACCTGATGCAGATGCGCGCCGTCGACGCGCTGCCGCTGCCCACGGGCCAGGCGGTCGAACTCAAGCCCAACGGCTATCACATGATGCTGATGGGCCTGAAGGCGCCGGTGAAGGCTGGCGACGTGGTGCCGATCAAGCTGGTGATCGAGGATTCGAAGGGGCAGCGCAAGACCGTCGACGTGAAGGCGGTCGCGCGGCAGAACTGACGGCGCGCTTGCCCGTGAGGCGGTTCCCCCGGGGAACTGGCGCCGCGCAGCGCCCATGAAGTGTCATCCTGGGCGCAGTCGCAGGATCCACGTTGGCCGGGGAGCCGCATGACGGAGGTGGATCCTGCGACTGCGCGCAGGATGACGCCTGCTTGACGCAGCGGCGCATGCCGAGAACGGCGACCGCAGGGCGACGCCGGCCGCCGATGCCTACGACAAGGCCTTCATCGCCAGCTTGATGCCGTCGGCCACGCCCACGTCCTTGGGCAAGCCCTTGATCGCCAGCGCCGCTTCCTTCTCGTTGTAGCCCAGCGCGATCAGCGCCTGCACGATGTCGCCTTGCGCATCGCTCCGGATGGCGACGCCGGCGGCCGCGATCTCGGGGCCCAGCTTGCCCTTGAGCTCCAGCAGCAGGCGTTCGGCCGTCTTCTTGCCGATGCCCGGCACCTTCTGCAGGCGCCCGCCCTCCTGGCGCGCGACCGCGCCGGCGAGGTCGGCCACCGACAGTCCCGACAGGATCGCCAGCGCCGTGCGGGGGCCGATGCCCGAGATCTTGACCAGCAGGCGGAAGGTGGCGCGTTCCTCGTCCGTGAGGAAGGCGAACAGCAGCTGCGCGTCCTCGCGCACCACGAAATGCGTGAGCAGCGTGACGCGCTCGCCCAGCCCGGGGAGGTTGCAGAACGTGCTCATCGGCACGTCCACCTCGTAGCCGACGCCCTGCACGTCCAGCAGTACCTGCGGGGGCGACTTTTCCGCGACGATGCCCGTGAGACGTCCGATCATGCGGTGATTATCGGATGGGCGGACAATCGCGCCTCGCACCAAGAACTTCGAAACCTCCAGTGATCGTCCGCCGCGCCTTCTCCCCACCCGACAACGAACGCCTCGCCCACGTGTGCGGCGTCCTCGACGAGAACCTGCGCGCGATCGAGCAGGGGCTCAACGTCGTCATCACCCGGCGCCAGGAACACTTCCGCGTCGAGGGCGGCAAGCTGCAGGCGCCGCGCGCGATGGCGCTGGTCGAGGCGCTGTACGAACGCAGCGGCCGCCCCATCGACGAGGAGCAGCTGCAGCTGATGCTGCACGACGCCCAGCGCGACGTGATCCAGGGCCACGCCAGGCCGGTGCCGCAGGAAGAGGCGACCGCCGGCGGCGAGATCGTGCTGCACACGCGGCGCGCCAACCTGATCGGCCGCACGCCCAACCAGGTGCAGTACCTGAGGCAGATCCTGTCGCACGACATCACGCTCGGCCTGGGTCCGGCCGGCACCGGCAAGACCTTCCTGGCCGTGGCCTGCGCCGTCGATGCGCTCGAGCGCGCCAGCGTACAGCGCATCGTGCTGACGCGCCCCGCGGTCGAGGCCGGCGAGCGCCTGGGCTTCCTGCCGGGCGACCTGTCCCAGAAGGTCGACCCCTACCTGCGCCCGCTGTACGACGCGCTGCACGACCTGATGGGCTACGAGCGCGTGACCAAGGCCTTCGAGCGCGGCGCCATCGAGATCGCGCCGCTGGCCTTCATGCGCGGCCGCACGCTCAACCACGCGTTCGTCATCCTCGACGAGGCGCAGAATGCCACGCCCGAGCAGATGAAGATGTTCCTGACGCGCATCGGCTTCGGCACCAAGGCCGTCGTCACCGGCGACCTCACGCAGGTCGACCTGCCGCGCGGCGCGCGCAGCGGCCTGGCCGACGCCAGTGCCATCCTGCGCGACGTCAAGGGCATCGCGGTGACGCAGTTCGGCGCGACCGACGTCGTGCGCCATCCGCTGGTGGCGCGCATCGTCGAGGCCTACGAGGCGGCCGCCGTGCGCAACGCCGCTGCGGTCGAGCCGCCGGCCGTCGTTCCGGCCAGCTTCCAGGAAGGCCGGCGCGGCACCCGCGGAGGACGTTCCTGATGGCCCGCGCCCCGCTCCCCGAGCTGCAGCTGAGCCTGCAGTTCGCCGACCCCGCCGACCGCGCGCTGCTGCCGCGCCACAAGGTCGCGCGCTGGATCCGCGCCGCGCTCGAGGCGCCGGGCGAGATCACGGTGCGCGTCGTCGACGCCGACGAAGGCCGCCGGCTGAACCGCGAGTTCCGCGGCAAGGACTACGCGACCAACGTGCTGACCTTCGACTACGTGCAGGAGCCCGAGATCGAGGCCGACCTCGTGCTGTGCGCGCCGGTCGTGGAGGAGGAAGCCCGCAAGCAGAAGATCGACCTCGTCGCCCACTACGCGCACCTGCTGGTGCACGGCACGCTGCACGCGCAGGGCTACGACCACGAGGTCGACGACGAGGCCGCGTGCATGGAAGCGCGCGAGACCGAAGTGCTCGCGGGGCTGGGCTTCGGCGATCC
>DATCRO010000930.1:0-12924 GCA_036569025.1 Burkholderiaceae bacterium | reverse complement strand
GCATCGAGGCCGGCCGCGGCGGCGTGATGGTCGACGAGAACGTGGAACACGCGATGCGCCTGAACCTGCACAGCCGCCTCGCGCAACGGGTGCTCTGGCCGATGGTGGACGGCGAGTACCGTGACGAGCGCGACCTGTACGAGCTCGGCCGCCGCATCAACTGGTCGGAATGGATCACGCCCGACGAGACGATCCGCGTCGACGTGACCGCGCAACGCTCGCCGCTGCAATCGCTCAACTTCGCCGCGCTGCGCATCAAGGACGCCGTCTGCGACGTCATGCGCGAGATGGCGGGCGCGCGGCCCAGCGTCGACACGCGCTTCCCCGACCTGGCGATCAGCCTGCACGTCAACGAGACGCACGCGTGGCTGGCGATCGATCTCAGCGGCGAGGCGCTGTTCAAGCGCGGCTGGCGCGAACAGCAGGGCGAGGCGCCGCTGAAGGAGACGCTGGCGTCCACGATCCTCTACGCGGCCGGCTGGCATGGCCGGCCCGACGACGGCGGGCTGCTCGATCCCACCTGCGGCGCCGGCACGATCGCGATCGAGGCCGCGCAGATCGCCTGCAATGTCGCGCCAGGGCTCACGCGGCGCTTCGCGTTCGAACGGCTGCGCCCGTTCCTGGACTACTCGAGGCAATGGGGCCAGATGCAGGTCGAGGCGCGCGATGCCGTCGTCAAGCCGGCCGTGCCGATCTGGGCCGGCGACGTGTCGTTCCGCATGACCGACTTCGCCGCCCGCAACGCCGAGCGCGCGGGCGTGGCGCACGCCATCGAGTTCAAGACGGCCGACGCGCTGCAGCGCCCCGCGCCGGCCGACCGCGGCACCATCGTGATGAACCCGCCGTACGGCGAGCGCATCGACGCCAAGGGCCGCGGCAGCGCGGGCGCCGAGGCGCCGCGCGCGCCGCGCACCTTCGCGGCCCCGCGCACGCAGGACACCCCCGCGCGTGACGCGGGCGAGCGCCCGCGCGGCCCGGGCGCGGACGCGTGGGCGCGCGAGAACCCCGAGGCCGCGCGCCGTGCCGCGCGCGACGTGCCGCAGCGCGGGGGCCGCGAAGCGGCGATCGTCGACGGCGGCAGCGCGTCGAACGCCGGCGAGTTCTTCGCGCAGCTCGCGACCCACTGGAAGCGACAGTACAGCGGCTGGACGGCGTGGGTGCTGAGCCCCGACATGAAGCTGCCGAGCGCGATGCGGCTCAAGGAGAGCCGGCGCGTGCCGATGTGGAACGGGCCCATCGAATGCCGCTTGTTCCGGTTCGACATGGTCAAGGGCTCGGCGCGCACGGACGGCTCGCCCGCGCCCCGCGACAACGATTCGTAACGACGCTCACACGCTCATCCACGGACGTGGCGGTCAACGAGGCCCGAGCCGGCGTCGTTCTTGCAGGACAACCGGGCGAAAACGACCCTCGACAAGGAGACCGTCATGCTCATCCGTCCTTCGAAGACCCTGGCCGCCACGATCCTCGCGCTCGCCGCCGCCTTCGGCTCGTGCGGCGCCCAGGCCCAGGGCAACCCGCAACACCCGGCCTATCTGCACGCGCTGTCGGACCTGCGGCTCGCGCACTGGAACCTGACGCACCGCGGCGGCGATGCGGCCGTCACTGAGCAGGAAAGCATCGCCGTCGCGGAAACCGACCACGCGATCCGCGAGGCCACGCGCGCGGCGGAGCTCGACGCCAAGCCCGTGGGCACCGCCGACGTTCACGAGGACGCGCAGCTCGACCGCGCGGGCGCGCTGCACCACGCGCAGGACCTGCTCGCCGCGGCGCGCCAGGACATCGCCGAGCGCGAGGACAACCCGCGGGCACGCGAGATCCAGGGGCGCATCGTCGAACACATCGACCGCGCGCTCGAGGCGACGCGCCACGCGATCTTCGACGTCGAACATCGCCGTTGACCGGACACGCGCCGCGAGGCGCCCGCATGACGCCGCGCCGGCCCCGGTCCGCGCGGCGTTCTTCATGGCGCGCGCGTGCCATGGACTGTGCAGGCCGCCCGTTCCCGCAACCGACATCGCGGCCCGTCGCGCGTCATCCTGACGACAGGACCGCGCAAGCCAGCGGCGCCGTGCAGCGTCAACGACCGTTTCGAGCGGGCCGTTTCCTGGGTGCGCACCACGCACACGTTCCCACAAACCAGGAGACCAGGATGTCCCGCAATCGCTCGAACACCTTCCTCGCCACGCTCGCGCTCTGCGCGTCGTTCACCGCGCTGTCGGCCAACGCCGCCGACCTGCCCGGCCGCCATCCCGCCTACCTGCACGCGCTGACCGACCTGCGTGCGGCACGCTGGAACCTCGAGCATCGCCCCGCCGACGCCGCCGTGAGCGCCCAGGAGGACATGGCCATCGTCGAGACCGACCGCGCCATCCGCGAGGCCAAGGTCGCCGCGATGGAGGACGGCAAGAACATCGAGGACCACCCGCACGAGGACGCCAACCTCGACCGCCCGGGCCGCCTGCACCACGCGCTGGAGCTGCTGCAGAAGGCCAAGGATGATGTGGCCCGCGAGGAAGACAACCCCGAGTCGCGCAACCTGCGCAACCGCATCGTCGAACACACCGACAAGGCCATCGAGGCGACGCGCCGCGCGATCCACGACGTCGAACAAGGGCGTTGAGGGGACGAGGCGCGAACTCGATTTCCGCCGCGCTGCGCGAGGGGTCTGGCCTCTCCTCATGTTGCCGCCGGGACGCAGCCGACGGCAGGGGCGCCAGCGGCGACATGGGGCGAAGGCCTGACCCCGAGCGTCAGCCGATGATCGAGGTCAGGCCTTCGCCTCGAATCGCGGGGGGAACCTCGGCTCGCGGTGGCGCGTCAGCGCGATTTCGAGGACAGGCCCGACCCCTCCCACCGCGCCACGCCGTCGTGTGGCCATCGCTGATCTATTGCGCCCGATGCAGCGCCAGCCCGCCCTTGACCAGCAGCGCCTCGACGCTCGCGAACCCCGCGCGCTGCAAGGCCTCGCGCTGCTGGTCGACGGTCATGTACAGCTGGTCGTTGGACAGGCCGTCGCCGCCCAGGTAGTGGTCGCAGACGAGGTAGCGTCCGCCGGCGGCCAGCAGCGGGCGGACCTGCGCATGCAGCGCGCTGGCGTAGTCCTTGTGGCGCAGCTCGTGCACCGCCTGGTGCGTGACGACGACGTCGAACGGGCCCAGGCCACAGGCCCAGTCCGGCTCGCGGAAGCTGCGCTCGACGAAGCGCACGCGCGCCGCGCGCTCGCCCAGACGCTCGGCGGCGAGCTGATGCATCGCCGGCGAGAAATCGAGGGCCGTGTACTCGAGCCCGGGCCGGGCGCGCAGCAGGTGCTCGACGAGGAAGCCGGGGCCCGAGCCGAGTTCGAGGATTCGTGCGCCGTCGCGGTCGATCTCGCGGGCGAAGGCGTCGAAGAATTCGGGGCGCACGGGGCGCTTGCCGAGCGCGGCCTCGGCCCAGGGCCGGGCGTCGGACATCAGGCGCAGGTCGATCGGGCTGGGGACGTCGATGGTCATGTCGGCTCCGTTGAATCGAGGATCGTGCAGTCTGCCCGCAGCGCCACGAAGAAGCCTTCGCGCTTCGCGGCGAAAGTCTTCACGCGCCGCGCTGCAGCAGCACGGCCATCTGCGCGAGCCAGGCGAGCGGCGCAGTGTCGGCGCGCAGGATCAGCGAGCCCAGGCTGACGCGCGTGAAGCCGCGCGCGACGGCGACGGCTTCCTCGTCGGCCGTGAGCCCGCCCTCGGGGCCGCTCAACGCCAGCCAGCGGCCCTGCGCGGCGGGCGCGACGACGCGCGCCAGCGCCGGCGCGCTGCCGGTGCTCATGACCAAGCGCCCGGCATGGCCGTCGTCCGGCAAGTCGGCGAGCCACGCCGCGAGGCCGCGCACCGGCGCGACGACGGGCACGCGCGTGCGCCCGCTCTGTTCGGCGGCGCCCACGGCCACGGCCTGCCAGTGCGCAACGCGCCTGGCCGCGCGTTCGCCGTCCAGGCGCAGCACCGAGCGCTCGGTCTGCAACGGCTGGATCGCGGCGACACCGAGCTCCGTGGCTTTCTCGATCAGCGCGTCCATGCGCTCGTTGGCGGGCATGCCCAGCGCGATCTCGAGCTGGAACGGCAGTTCGCGTTCGAGCGCCTCGTGCGCAACGACGCGCACGTCGACGTCGCGCTTGCCCATGCGCGTGACCTGCGCCGACCACTCGCCACCGCAGCCGTCGAACAGGCGCAGGTCGTCGCCGGGCTGCAGCCGCCGCACCTGGACGTGGCGCGCGGCGTCCTCCGGCAGCGCGAACTCGAGGCCGGCGGACAAGGGGGATTCGACGAACAGGCGCAGGGACATGGGGCTGGGACGGCGGACGACAACCTGCAGTGTGCCGCATGCCGCCGCCGGCGCCGCGCTACGATGGGCGCGCCACTTCCCCGGCCCCACCATGAGCGACCCCATCGTCCCCACGCCCGGCGCCGACGCGCTGCTCGCGCAGGCCGACGCCCTGCACGACGACGCGCCCGCGCGCGCGCTCGAGCTGCTGCGCGCGATCGACGTCGCCGCACTGGACGCCGGCCGGCTGGGCCGCCTGTCCTTCCTGCTGGATCACGTCACCGGCGAGAAGTTCGGCCTGTGGGACGAGGCGATCGCCGGGCTGCGCGCCGTCGTTGCCCGCGCAGGCGAGGACGTCACGCCGCTGATCCTGCGCCACGCCGCCATCGCCGCGCACATGGCGGCCGACGACGCGCTGGCGCGCGAGTGGACGCAGGCGCTGGCCGCGAGCGCCGACGCACCGCTGGACAAGGCGCGCGCGCTGGTCGCCCTGGGGGCGGTGCAGTTCTCGGCCAGCCGCCTGTCGGCCGAGGCGGCGGGGCGCCAGGCGCTGCACGCGCTGCAGCCGCTGGGCGACCTGCTGGACGCGCCCGGCGCCGGCCTGGACGCGGCGTTCGGCGCGGTCACCAACAACATCGCCTCCGAGCTCGTCGAACGTCCCCTGCCCGACCTCGCGCAACCGCAGCTGCGCGACGCGCTCGCGCGCGCCGCCGACCTGGCGCAACGCTTCTGGGCGCGTGCGGGCACGTGGGTCAACCACGAGCGTGCGAGCTACCTCAGCGCGATGGCCGCCAATGCGCTGGGAAGCGGCGACGCGGGCGCCGCGCATGCGCGCGCGGGGCTGGCGCTGCTGGACGAGTTCGACGTCGATCGAGAACAGTCCGTCGACCGCGCCTTCCTGGAGCTGGAGCTCGCCGCGGGCCTGCGCCTGGCGGGGCAGCCCGGCCGCCCGGAGGCGCTGGCCCGCGCGCTGGCGCTCGCGGCCCGGTTCGGCGAGCCGTGGCTGGACCGCTGGTTCTCGGACCGGCAGGCTCGCAACGAGGCGTTGGCGGCACACTACGGCAGGCAATGATCCGCGCTGCTGCGCGCAGTCGCAGGATCCACCTTTCCCGGCCAGGGCGCGCACCGGCACGCAACCGTGGATCCTGCGACTCCGCTTCGCTACGCGCAGGATGACGGCCCGTCGGTCGGGGGCGCCTTCTTCGACTTCATCGAGCGCCGCCCGGCGGCCCCTGACCGGTCCTACCCGGCCAATGCGGCGCGCACGATATCGCGCGAATACGGCGCGGCCACATCGCACACGAAACGCTGGAAATCGCCGTGAGCGGCATCGTCGGCGCGGTCGGAGATGGTGCGCACGACGCCGAACGGCCGTCCGAAGTCATGGCAGACCTGGGCCACGGCGGCGCCTTCCATCTCCACGGCCAGCGCATCCGGCAGTGCGGCGCGCAACTCGTCGCTCTCCGCGTGCGTCGACACGAAGCGATCGCCGCTGATGACCAGGCCGTGGTGGATCGCCGCGCCGTGCGCGTGCAGGTTCGCGCCCGCCAGAGCGTGGCTCGCCTGCACGAGTCGGGTCGACCAGCCCGCGTCCGCGCCGAAGCGCGCGCGGCCGGTGAGCGGCACCTCCCAGCGCGGGAACAGCGGCTCGGCGTTCATGTCATGCTGCAGCAGCGTGCTGGCCACGACGATGTCGCCGACGCGCACGTCCTCGCCCAGGCCACCCGCCACGCCGGTGAACAGCAGCGCGCTCGCGTCGAAGGCGTCCAGCAGCACCGCGGTGGTGGTGGCCGCAGCCACCTTGCCGATGCCGCAGCGCACCAGGATCACGTCGTGGCCGTCGAGGCGGCCGAGGAGGAAATCGCGGCCGGCGCGCCGTTCCGTGCGCACATCGGCCAGGCAGGGCCGCAACGCGGCGATCTCCTCGTGCATCGCGCCGACGATGGCGAGGCGCTTCACTATTCGGTGGCGCCCAGCTGCTTGCGGAAGCGCGCGGCCGAGTCCTCGCCGTGCGCCTTGCGGATGTGCTCGACGAACTCCAGCGCCACGGCCTGGATGCCGGCCAGGTCGGCGCAGCCCTCGATCTTGAGGATGAGGCGGTAGCCCTTGATGAGGCCGAAGCGCTCCTTGGCCTCGTGCGTGAGCAGCGTGTACAGCGCGTCGTAGGTCCAGTCGCGAACCGCGACCTCCACCGGAACGCGCTGGTGCACCGTGCGCCCCGGCGCGGCGGCGGCGGGCGCGACCAGCCCGGCCGCGATCAGCACCTCCAGGTCGCCCGGCGTGCTGCCGTTGACCTTGCCCAGCCACGCGTCGCCGCTGCAGCTGCCGTCGATGACCATCAGCAGGTTGCGCGCCGGGCGCGACATCTTGATCGTCTGCGCACGGATCTCCGCCTTGCCAGCGTCGGTGCGGACGTAGTGATCGGCGAAGGTGGTGGTCATCATCGAGGTTTCCTGACGGCCCGAGGCCCGCTAGATCGTCATTTGCCGTCCCGCAGCTCGCGCCGCAGGATCTTCCCTACATTGGTTTTCGGCAGATCAGAACGGAATTCAACGATCTTGGGGCGCTTGTAACCGGTAAGATTTGTTTCACACCAGGCCCGCACGTCGGCCTCGGTCAGCGCCGGGTCCTTCTTGACGATGACGATCTTGACGGCCTCGCCGGCCTTGTCGTCCGGCACGCCCACCGCGGCGCATTCCAGGACGCCCGGGATCAGCGCCACGACATCCTCGACCTCGTTGGGGTACACGTTGAAGCCCGAGACCAGGATCATGTCCTTCTTGCGGTCGACGATCTTGAAGTAGCCGCGCTCGTCCACCTGGCCGATGTCGCCGGTGCGGAAGAAGCCGTCGGCGGTCATGACCTTGGCGGTCTCGTCAGGGCGCTGCCAGTAGCCGGCCATCACCTGCGGGCCGCGCACGGCGATCTCGCCGCGCTCGCCGGGGCCCACCTCGTTGCCCTCGTCGTCCAGCAGCGCGATGTCGGTGTCGGGCATGGGCAGGCCGATGGTGCCGCTGTACGCAGTCGTGTTGACCGGATTGCACGACACCGCGGGCGAGGTCTCGGACAGGCCGTAGCCCTCGCAGATCGGGCAGCCCGTCTTCTCCAGCCACAGCTGCGCCGTGGCCTGCTGCACGGCCATGCCGCCGCCCACGGACATCACGAGGTGCGACCAGTCGACCGTCGCGAAGTCCGGGTGATTCGCCATCGCGTTGAACAGCGTGTTGACGGCCGGGAGGCTGTGGAACGGCTGGCGCTTGAGATCCTTGAACATCGCGGGGATGTCGCGCGGATTGGCGATCAGCAGGTTGCACGAGCCCATGCGCAGGCCCAGCATCATGTTCGTGTTGAAGCCGAAGATGTGATACAGCGGCAGCGCGCAGATGGTGACGATCTGCGTGCCCTTGGCCACCTTGCTCAGCGCCGGCTGGTACCAGGCGTCCGACTGCAGGATGTTGGCCACCAGGTTGCGATGCAGCAGCACCGCGCCCTTGCTCACGCCCGTGGTACCGCCGGTGTACTGCAGCACGGCGATGTCGTCCGGCCCTACCTTGACGGGCTTGAACGTGCCGCGGCGGCCGATCGCGATCGCATCGTTGAAGCGCACGGCGCCGGGCAGGTCGAACGCCGGCACCATCTTCTTGACGTTGCGCACGACGTAGTTGACCAGCGTGCCCTTGAGCAGGCCCAGCAGGTCGCCCATGGAGGCAAGGACGATCTTCTTGGTGGGCACCGCGTGCAGCACTTCCTGCAGCGTGGTGGCGAAGTTCTCGACGATGACGATGGCCTTGGCGCCGGAGTCCTTGAGCTGGTGCTCCAGCTCGCGCGGCGTGTACAGCGGGTTGACGTTGACCACCACGAGGCCGGCGCGCAGCAGGCCGGCGACGACGACCGGGTACTGCGGCACGTTGGGCATCATGATGGCGACGCGGTCGCCCTGCGCCAGGCCCAGCGTCTGCGCGTAGGCCGCGAAGGCGCGCGACAGCTCGTCGACCAGCCGGTAGCTGAAGTCCTTGCCCATGAACTTGTAAGCGGGCAGGTCGGCGTACTTGCGAAAGCTGTTGTCCAGCAGTTCGACCAGCGACGCGTATTCGCCAGCGTTCACGTGCGGCGCGACCCCCTCAGGGTAGTTCTTCAACCAGTTGCGTTCCATCTTGTCTCCGGCGTGCGGGGTCTGTAGCGGTAAGGGAAATTCTTGTGGTGGGACGTTATCCGATTCTTCCGATCGGTCGGGCGCCAAACGCACGGGAAGTCACGTCACTCGACGGCCTTGAGCATGTCCTCGACCACCTTCTTGGCGTCGCCGAAGACCATCATCGTCTTGTCCATGTAGAACAGCTCATTGTCGAGCCCGGCGTAGCCGGCGGCCATGGAACGCTTGTTCACGATGACCGTGCGCGCCTTGTAGGCCTCGAGGATGGGCATGCCATAGATCGGCGAGCCCTTGACGAGCGCCGCCGGGTTCACGACGTCGTTGGCGCCCAGGACGATCGCGACGTCGGCCTGGCCGAACTCGCCGTTGATCTCGTCCATCTCGAACACCTGGTCGTAGGGCACCTCGGCCTCGGCCAGCAGCACGTTCATGTGGCCCGGCATGCGGCCGGCCACCGGGTGGATCGCGTACTTGACGGCCACGCCCCTGCTCGTGAGCTTGGCGGCCAGCTCCTTGACGGCGTGCTGCGCGCGCGCCACCGCCAGGCCGTAGCCCGGCACGATGATCACGCTCTCGGCGTTGCCCAGGATGAAAGCGGCGTCGTCGGCCGATCCGCTCTTGACCGGCCGCTGCTCCGTCGCGCCGGCCGCCGCCGTCCCGGGCTCGGCGCCGAAGCCGCCCAGGATCACGCTGAAGAACGAGCGGTTCATCGCCTTGCACATGATGTAGCTCAGGATCGCGCCCGAGCTGCCCACCAGCGAGCCCGCGATGATCAGCATCGAGTTGTTCAGCGAGAAGCCGATGCCCGCCGCCGCCCAGCCCGAGTAGCTGTTGAGCATCGAGACGACGACGGGCATGTCCGCGCCGCCGATCGGGATGATGATCAGCACGCCCAGCACGAAGCTCAGCGCGAGCATCAGGCCGAACGCGATCGGGCTCTCCGTGGCCACGAACGCGATGCCGCACGCCAGCATCGCCACGCCGAGCGCCGCATTGAGGAAGTGCTGGCCCGCGAACTGCACCGGCGCGCCCTTGAACAGACGGAACTTGTAGGTGCCCGAGAGCTTGCCGAACGCGATGACCGAGCCGCTGAACGTGATGGCGCCGATGGCCGCGCCCAGGAACAGCTCGAGCCGGTTGCCGGTGGGAATGGGCTCGCCGCGGGCCAGGCCGGGTTCGAGGGCCGACGGCTCGGCGACCGCCGCGATCGCGATGAACACCGCGGCCAGGCCGATCATGCTGTGGAAGAACGCCACGAGCTCGGGCATCTTGGTCATCTCGACCGTCTTGGCGCGCCATGCGCCGTAGCCGCCGCCGACCACCACGCCCAGCAGCACCCAGCCCAGGCCCAGCGGCGTGCCCGCGAGCTTCCAGATCAGCGCGCCGGTGGTCAGCGCGGCGATGGTCATGCCCACCATGCCGAACACGTTCCCGCGGATCGACGTGGTCGGATGCGACAGCCCCTTGAGCGCCTGGATGAAGCAGACGCTGGCCACCAGGTACAGCAGCGTGACGAGGTTGAGGCTCATTCGTTCCCCTTCTTTTGCATCTTGTCCAGGCCGGCCACGACCAGGCCGACGATCGAGTCCGTCAGCGCCATCGAGCCCGCGGCGAGGATCGCCACCAGCAGGATGAAGCCCGCTCGGTCATCGGGCATCGGCGACAGCAGCCGCAGCGCGTACAGGAACAGCGCCACGCCCGCGATCAGTTGCAGGACGCGCCAGAACGGGCTGCGCGGCGGCGTCTCGGGCACCGGCATCGTCATGCCTGGCCGTCCTTGGCGGGACGTTCCTTCTTGCGGAACATCTCCAGCATGCGCCGCGTCACGAGGAAGCCGCCGAACACGTTGACCGCGGCCAGCGCCACGGCCAGCACGCCCATGGTCCTGGCGAACGCGCCCTCGGTGAGCGCCGCGGCCAGCATCGCGCCGACGATCACGATCGCCGAGATCGCGTTGGTGACCGCCATCAGCGGCGTGTGCAGCGCCGGCGTGACGTTCCACACCACGTGGTAGCCGACGTAGATCGCCAGCACGAAGATGATCAGGTTGATGATCGTGGGGGAGACGATGTCCATGGGGACTCCTCGAAACGTTGGATCCGTTGCGGCGCCGGCCAGGCGTCTCAGGCGCGCTTGACCTCGCCCTCGTGCGTCATCAGGCACGCGGCGACGATGTCGTCCTGCAGGTCGAGATGGAACGCGGCTTCCTTGTCGACCACGAGCTTCAGGAAGTCGAGCACGTTGCGCGCGTACAGCGACGACGAGTCCGCCGCGACCAGCGCCGGCAGGTTGGTCTCGCCGACGATCGTGACGCCGTGCTTGACGACCGTGCGGCCGGCCTCGGTCAGCGGGCAGTTGCCGTCGGTGCCGGCGGGACCGCGGCCGGCGGCGATGTCCACGATCACCGAGCCCGGCTTCATCGACCTCACCATGTCCTCGGTGACGAGCACCGGCGCCGCGCGGCCCGGGATCAGCGCGGTGGTGACGACGACATCGGCCTGGGCCACGCGCTTGGCGACCTCGACCTTCTGGCGTTCCAGCCAGGACGGCGGCATCGGGCGCGCGTAGCCGCCCACGCCCTCCGCGGCTTCCTTCTCCTCGGCCGTCTCGTAGGGGACGTCGATGAACTTGGCGCCGAGCGACTCGACCTGCTCCTTGACGCTGGGCCGCACGTCGGTGGCCTCGATGACCGCGCCCAGGCGCTTGGCCGTGGCGATGGCCTGCAGGCCGGCGACGCCCACGCCCAGGACGACGACGCGCGCGGCCTTGATCGTGCCGGCGGCCGTCATCAGCATCGGGAACAGGCGCTGGTACTTGTCGGCCGCGATCATCACGGCCTTGTAGCCGGCGATGTTGGCCTGCGAGGACAGCACGTCCATGCTCTGCGCCCGCGTCGTGCGCGGGGCGGCCTCCAGGGCGAAGGACGTCAGCTTGGCACCGGCCAGGCGGGCGAGCCCGTCGCGGTCGAACGGGTTGAGCATGCCCACCAGCACGGCGCCCGGCTTCATCAGGCCCAGCTCGTCGGACTGCGGCGCGCGGACCTTCAGGACGAGGTCGGCCCCGAGGGCGGCGACGCGGTCGACGATCTGCGCGCCGGCGGCCACGTAGGCCTCGTCGGTGGCGCTGGCGGCGACGCCCGCCCCCGACTGCACCCGCAGCACATGGCCCTGCGCCTTGAGCTTCTTGGCCGTCTCCGGCGTCACGGCCACGCGCGTCTCGCCCGCCGCCGTCTCCAGCGGAACACCGATCAACATGGATGTCTCCTCGCCAACTTCGTCGTCCTGGTCGCAAGATCCGGGCCCGGCAGCCGGACCGGGCAGGCGCCCCCGTGCCGTGGGCCGGCCCCGCGCGATAGCGGCACAGCTTACACACATTGCCCCTGCGCGTTTAGTGTCACGCCTCGGGCCGGTGAGGCGTGCACGCAACGCCACACCCGCCGCGCCATCCCACGGATTCGCTGGCGGCCTCGCGCCGCCGCCGCCACAATCGCCCGCCATGGCAGCAGATCGTTGGAAGCCGAGCGTCACCGTGGCGGCCGTCATCGAGAAGGACGGGCGCTACCTGATGATCGAGGAGATGACGCGGGACGGCCTGCGCATCAACAACCCCGCCGGCGGCCTCGAGCCCGGCGAGTCGCCCCTCGAAGGCGCCGTGCGCGAGGCGCTGGAAGAGACCGCCTGCCACTTCACGCCCGAGGCGCTCCTGGGCGTCTACATGGCGCGCAATCCCGACTCCGAGCGCGGCCCGGGCGTGACCTACATGCGGTTTGCCTTCTGCGGCACGGCCAGCGACCCGGTGCCCGGGCGCACGCTGGACAGCCCCGTCGTGCGCACGCTCTGGATGACCTTCGACGAGATCGTCGCCGCCACGCCGCAGCTGCGCGGGCCGCTGGTGCTGCAATGCATCGCCGACCACCGCGCCGGCCGGCGCCTGCCGCTCGATGCGATCTACACGCATGCCAGCGTCGCCTCGCCCCAGGCCGGGACGGCCACTTCCGAACCTTGACCCCTTCGCGGCGCGACAAGGCCCCGTTTCCTACAATCGAGGCCATGTCAGCGAAGCGCGTGGTGGTCGGCCTGTCCGGCGGTGTGGATTCGGCGGTGTCGGCCTACCTCTTGAAGAAGCAGGGGCACGAGGTCGTCGGCATCTTCATGAAGAACTGGGAAGACGATGACGACGACGAGTACTGCTCGACGCGCCAGGACTTCCTGGACGCCGCCAGCGTCGCCGACGTGCTGGACATCGAGCTCGAGCACGTCAACTTCGCCGCCGAGTACAAGGACCGCGTCTTCGCCGAGTTCCTGCGCGAGCACCGCGCCGGCCGCACGCCCAACCCGGACGTGCTGTGCAACGCCGAGATCAAGTTCAAGGCCTTCCTCGACCACGCGATGCGCCTGGGCGCCGAGTCCATCGCCACCGGACACTACGCGCGCGTCCGCCGCAACGAGTCGACGGGGCGCCATGAGCTGCTCAAGGGC
>DATCRO010000929.1:0-2166 GCA_036569025.1 Burkholderiaceae bacterium | reverse complement strand
CGCCAGCGAGGCGCTACGGCTCATCGCGCGGGCCAGCAGCGGAGCGGCGACATGAACGGCGGCGTGTCCCGGCCCGTGTGGACGCTGCGCGAGGCCGGCGGCGCGCCGCCGCGCGCCGCGCAGCGCGTCATCGCGGTGCCGTGGCGGCATCCGGCGCTGATCCTCGCCTGCGCGCTCGCGGGAGCGGGCGCGACGGCAGTGCTGTCGCAGCGCCAGGCCGCCGCGCCGGCTGCCGTGGCGTTGGCGGCGCACGGGCACGTGCAGCCGATCCTGCCGGCGCCGGACGTCGTCGCCTCGGCGCCGGTCCTGGCAGGCGCGGGCGGCCCCGGCCTGCGGCTGGACCTGGAGCTCGGGCCCGCTTCGGCGGCCTCGCCCGCGGAGGTCGTGGCGCAGGACGACGACGCCCGCGACGTCGAGGACGTCGATGCCTTGCTGAAGCAGTCGCCACCGGCCGCGGGTGCGCTCGCGCCGCGAGCGCTGGACGGCGTGGCGCCGGCCCCGGCCGGGCGCGGCGCCGGCCTGGCGCCGGGGCTGCTCGCCGGGCTGCTGCTGGGCCTGCTGGCCGCGGCCGCGCGCGAGCTGCGCGGCGACCGCATGCGCTCGGTGCGCGAGGCCGAGTGGGCGCTGGGCGCGCCGGTGCTGGGCGCGATCCCGACGCTGTCGGCCCGCGCCCGCGGGGCGCTGCTGGCGCCGGCCTCGCGGCGCGCGGCCGCGGACCCGGCATGACGCCCGGCGGGGGCGGCACGCTGTTCGATCGCATCGGACTGCGGGTGCTGGAACACCTCGAGCACCACGGCGGCGCCGCGCTGCAGCCGTCGGCCGACGGCGCCGCGGGCCTCGGGTCCGGCCGCGTCGTCCTCGTCACGAGCACGAACTCCGGTGAGGGCAAGAGCTTCGTCGCGCAAGGCCTGGCCGCGGCGCTGGCCGATCAGCAGGACGGCGACGTGATCTGGGTGGACGCGGCGTTCGGCCGGCCGCCGGCCGACGCCGACAACATCTTTCGCCGCGGCGCGGCGGGGCTGTCGGAGATCATGACGCTGGGCTCGCTGCAGGGCCTGGCACCGGCGGGCGCGGGCACCGACCGGTTGTGGCGGCTCGGCCGCGGCGTGCTCGCGCAGCCCGCGCTGCTGCAACGGCCCGACGCGGTCGCCAAGGCGATGATGGCGCTGCGCGCGGGGTTCGCGCTGACGGTGCTGGACGCGCCCGCGCTGGCCGGCTGCGGCGCGCTGCTGGCGCAGGCCGATGCGTGCGTGATGGTGGTCGACTCGCGCCGCACCGAGCGCGGCGAGGCGCGGCGCGCGCTGATGGAGTCGCGGCTGGGGCCGGATCGGCTGGCCGGCCTGGTGTTGAACCATCGTCCTCGGCCTGTTCCGCGCTGGCTCGGCGGTTCGTAGGCGGTGAACCCTGGCGTTCGACCACCCATGAAAAAACCCGGCGCGCGCGAGCGGGCCGGGTTCGTCGCGGGGCGAGGCGCCCGTCGCGTCAGCGGCGCACGCCGCCGTCTCCGGTGAGCATCGACAGCTCGACGAAGTGCGAGGCCGTGTGGTCGCGCGTGAAGTTCAGGTTGAAGCCGTCGAAGTCGTAGTGCTGCAGCGACTCCAGGCCGCTGGCCAGGCCTTCGCGGGTGTTGGCGCGGCCGCGGCGCAGGCCCTCGACGAAGATGCGCGCGTCGACATAGCCCTCGAGGCTGGAGTAGTTGGCCGTGGCGTCGCCGCCGGAGGCCTTGACCGCGTCGAGGAAGTCGCGCACCAGGGGCACCGCGGGCGAGAACGGGTAGGGCATCACCTGGCTCACGACGACGCCGAGGGCCTCGTCCTTGAGCTCGTCGGACAGCGCCTTGGTGCCGACGAACGACACGTTGAAGAACTGGCCGCCGTAGCCGGCCTTGCGCGCCTGGCGGATGAACGCGGCGCAGGCCTTGTACGAGCCGATCTGCACGACGCCGTCGGGCGATGCGGCGCAGATCGTCTTGACGGCCTCGCCCACGTTGACGGTGTTGCGCTCGAAGCCGCCGATGGCCACGGGGGCCAGGTCGAGGGCCTTGAGCGCCTTGTTGACGCCGTCGAGGCCGGCCTGGCCGTAGGCGTCGTTCTGCTTGAAGACGGCGATCTTCTTGAGGCCCAGGTTGTGCAGCTGGTTGACGATCAGCGCCGTCTCGTCGTCGTA
>DATCRO010000928.1:0-3772 GCA_036569025.1 Burkholderiaceae bacterium | reverse complement strand
GCGTTGCACGGCGTCGCGCGGCAGCGGCCATTGGCTGACGGTCAGCGGCAGGCCGCCGTCGTCGACCAGCAGCTCGATCGCGTGGCGCGCCGAGCTGCTTGGCGTCCACGGCACGGACGCCGCCATCGCCAGCGGCGACAGCAGCCACAACCCCGTCACGCACCACGCTCGCGCGCGTGCGTCCCGCAGGCGCACGCCTGCCCAGCTCGATCTCATCCTTCCACCCCGATAATTTGATTGTTGTCTCGACGTCGACTGTCGCGCCGAAGCGTGACACTCGAGCATTCGCCGCGCGCTCGAGCGGCACGGCGGCGTGCATTCTCGCAGTCGCATGCAAACCCCCGATGTCCGTACGCTGAATGAACTTGTCGACTCCCTTGCGCGCCGCGCTGGCCGCAGCCAGCCGCCCGCTGCAGGGCCGGCTCGCGCAGCTGGTCTACCCGCCGGGCACGCAGCCGGGCGACTTCCTGCAGCCCGCGGGCGAGGCGGCGCTGCTGGATGCCGGCTCCGTGTCCTGGCGCGTGTTCGCCAACCCGGTCGCGCTGCTGGTGGGCGGCGTGGCGGCCGTGCTGCTCGAACTGGGCGAGCCGCGGGTGCGCACGGGCGTCTGGGAACACACGACGTTTCGCACCGCACCGCTGCCGCGGCTGCAGCGCACCGGCTACGCCGCGATGCTGACGGTGTTCGGAGCGCGCAGCCGCACCGAGGCGATGATCCGCGGCATCAACGCCGCCCACGCGCGCATCGCGGGCCGCACGCCGGCGGGCGCGGCCTATCGCGCCGATGACGTCGAGCTGCTGACCTGGGTGCACGCCACCGCGACCTTCGGCTTCCTGCAAGGCTACGTGCGCTGCGTCCGCCCGCTGGACGATGCGGCGCGCGATGCCTTCTATGCCGAGAACCAGGCCTCGGCGCGCCTGTACGGCGTACCGTCGCCGCCCGGCTCGGAACGCGAACTCAATGCGCTGTTCGACCGCATGCGGCCGCTGCTGGAGCCCTCGCCCATCGTGCTGGAGTTCCTGGCGATCATGCAGACCATGCCGCTGCTGCCGCGGCCCGCGCGACCGCTGCAGCGCCTGCTGCTGCGCGCGGCGGTGCAGTCGCTGCCGGCCGACATCCGTGCGCGCCTGTCCCTGGACGGCCCGGCCTGGCGGCTCGGCCCCTGGCAATGGCGCGTGGTGCGCCTGCTGGGCCGCGCCGCCGACCACCTGGACCTGCCGACGCTGCCGGCGCAGCTGGCACGCCGCCGCCTGGGCGCGGGTCCGGCGACGGGCGCGTGACGCGGCCGGCTACGATCGCCGCATGACTCGCCCTGACCTCGCCGTCACCCTGACCGACGCGCCACCGGCCGGCTACGTCGCGCTGTGCTGGGACGTGTTCTTCCGGTCGCGCGGACGCGGCGTCTCGATGCAGGCGCATTTCCCCTGGCTGGACGTGCCCGGACAGGCCGTCTTCGCGACGCTCGAGTCGGACGGCCGGGTGCTCGCGGGCTGCGCGATGCGCTTCATCGAGGACGACGCGAGGCGCCGGCGCGGCGCGACGATCGGCCTGGTCTGCGTCGACGAGAACCATCGCGGCCTGGGCCATTCGTCGCGTGTGCTGGAACGCGCGATCGCTCACGCAGATGCGCTGGGTCTCGCGGACCTGGTGCTGTGGACGGGCAAGCCGGGCGTGTACGAACGGCACGGATTCGCCGTGGACGACGACGGGCTCTTCGGCACGGTCACCGCGCCCGGCGGTCCGATGTCCACCGCGCTCGACGCGACCCGCACCCGCTGGCCGGGCCACGGCGAGACACGCGGCCTGCCGCCGTTCGCCACCGGCGGCTCGCGCTGGGCGTCCGCCCTCGCCTCGGCGATCGTGGTGGACGATGGGAGCGGCGCGATCCTCGCGCAATGGCAGGGCCCGGACGACGCCGTCGCCGACCTGCTCGCGCACGCGATGCCGCCCGCCTGGCGCCTGAACGCGCTCGTGGGCGACGGCCTGCCGGCGACGCTCGCCGCGCGCGGCTTCACGCTGCAGTTGCAGCCCTCGCGGCTGCGGATGGTGCGTCCGGCGCCGGGGTCGGACGCGACGCCGCGGCGTTACGGCCTGCGCCTGCTCGACAGGATCTGACGAGGCGCGCGCCGGCCGCCGGCCGTCAGGCCTTGCTGCCGCCGCCCAGCAGGGCCGCGACCTTGCGCTTGGCGCGGATGTTGGCCGAGATCGACGGACGGCCTATCGCGGGCGCCGCCGCGGTCTTCTCCCACTCGGGCTTCTCGGCCACGGCCGTGCTGGCCTCGTACGGCTGGTCGAAGAACGGATCGCGGCTCTTCTGCGGGGCCGGCGCGCGCATCGGGGGCGCCGAACGCGGCGCGGCGTACGACGGCTCGCGATCGCGGCGCGGCTCGTCGTCGAAGCGCGGGCGCGGCGGACGGCGCGGACGGTCGTCCTCGACCTCGAACGGCTCGAGCTCGATCTTCTTGTTGATCAGCTTCTCGATGTCCGAGACGTTGCGGGCGTCGTCGCGCGTGACCAGCGTGACCGCCAGGCCCGACGCGCCGGCGCGGCCGGTGCGACCGATGCGGTGCACGTAGTCCTCGGCGTTGAACGGCACGTCGAAGTTGAAGACGGCGGGCAGGTCGGCGATGTCCAGGCCGCGGGCGGCCACGTCGGTGCACACCAGCACGTCGACCTCGTTCTTCTTGAACGCGGCCAGCGACTTCAGGCGCTCGTCCTGCGACTTGTCGCCGTGCAGCGCCGAGGTGCGCAGGCCGTCGCGCTCGAACGATCGCGCCAGGCGCGCGGCGCCCAGCTTGGAGTTCACGAAGACGATCGCCTGGCGCAGTTCGCGCTGCTTGAGGATCTGGCGCACGGCGGCCCGCTTGTCGTCGTCCGTGACGCTGTAGAAGTGCTGCTCGACGGTGGACGCCGTCGCGTTGGCGCGCGCCACCTCGACGGTGACCGGATCCTGCAGGTAGCTGTTGGCCAGCCGCTTGATCTCGGGCGAGAACGTGGCCGAGAACAGCAGCGTCTGGCGCTGCTTGGGCAGGTAGCTCAGGATGCGCTGCAGGTCGGGCAGGAAGCCGATGTCGAGCATGCGGTCGGCCTCGTCGAGCACGACGTACTCGACCTGGTTGAGCACGCAGTTCTTGGCCTCGATGTGGTCGAGCAGGCGACCGGGGGTGGCGATGAGCACCTCGACGCCGCCCTTGAGTTCGAGCGTCTGGGGCTTCATGTCGATGCCGCCGAAGACGACCGCGACACGCAGGTTGGAGTGCTTGGCGTAGGCCTTGATGTTCTGGGCGACCTGGTCGGCCAGCTCGCGCGTGGGCGCGAGCACCAGCGCGCGCACGGGGTGGCGGGCGGGCGAGACGCTGGCCGTCTCGTGGCGCATCATCTTCTGCAGCAGCGGGATCGAGAACGCGGCGGTCTTGCCGGTGCCCGTCTGGGCGGCGCCCATCACGTCGCGTCCCTGGAGCACCAGGGGGATCGCCTTCGCCTGGATCGGCGTCATGAAGGCGTAGCCCTGGTCGGCGACGGCGCGCAGGAGCTTGGGGTCGAGCGGCAGGGAATCGAAACGGGCGGGGGCCGGTGCTTTTTGCTCGGGGGCTTGGTCCGTTTGAGCCGGGACCTGGGCTTGTGCTGCTTCTGTCATGAACCGCCATTATCGCTTGTACGGATGAACTTCGCATGATCGGTGACCGCCGCTCGTCGCCGGGGCGCTCCCGCCCGGGGCTCGCGCGGGCGTCCGGCGCCCGGGGAACGGCCGGGCGGCCCGCACCGGCTAGAA
>DATCRO010000927.1:0-2233 GCA_036569025.1 Burkholderiaceae bacterium | reverse complement strand
GCGCGGGCGTCGCGTCCACCGGGCCCGCGACCTCGCTGAACGTCGAGGCCGGCCAGATCGCGAACGACAGCGCCTGCAGCACGCCGCTGGAGTCCTTGGCCGCCTTCACCGCCACGTGCTGCGACGCGCTTGCCGCGAGATAGGTCTGGAACGTGGCGATGTTGAACGGATTGCTCTGCGGGTCGTCGTCCATCCACTGCCAGGTCTGGCGGTCGGACAGGCGCGTCTGGTCGCTGACGACGATCGTCTGGCCCAGCACCGTCACGTTGAACGTGCCGCTGACCGTGCCGGCCGCCACCGCGGTGACGTCACCCGAGAGCGCATAGCTGACGCTGCGCGCGGCATGGGTGATCTTGATCGACGTGGCCACGACGGACAGGCCGTCGGCCGACACCGTGCCCGCCACGCGCACCATGTCGCCCACCGCGGGCAGCGAGGTGCCGGCCGGCATCTGCGAGGTGTCGACGGTCACGCCGCGCACGACGAAGGTGGCCGCCATCGTGCCCGACGCGGGGGTCGACGCCGACACGCGGCCGTCGAACTCCACCGCCTGGCCGGCCGTCTGCACCGGCAGGTGCCTGCGCTCGATCGCGACCGTCGCATTGAAGGCGGTGGCGGGCAGCGCGGGCGCCGTCGCGGAGAACACCGAGACGACCTCGCCGGCCGCGAACGCCGTGGCGCATGCCACCGGCTTGCCATCCACGCGGCAGGTGGCGTGGTCCAGGTCGACCGCCAGGCCGCCGATGGTGACGCCCGCGGTCGCGCCGCCGACGGTCGTCGCGCCGACCACGCCCTCGGCCTTGAACGCCGCCGGGTAGCTGGTGGGGACGTCGCGCACCGACACCAGCGTGGCGACGATCTGCGCCGAGCCGGCGGTGCTGCTGAACAGATAGCCGTCGACGGTCGCGTACGTGCCCGGCGTGCCGCCGGTGGTCGCGACCAGGCCCGACGCGTCGGTGACGGCCGTGCACGCGTTCGTCGTGGCAGCGACGCAGGCGCGGTGGTCGGAGAACAGCGTGCCGCTGTCCAGGCTCACGACCTGGCCCATCACGGTGATGGTGCCGGCCGTCGTGTCGGACGCGTCGACGTAGCCGCGCACCAGCGGGTGCACATGCAGCCATTGCGCGACGGGCGCGGCGGTGGTGCTGGAGCTCGACGGCTCCACGTCGACCACCTGGCCGACTTCCAATTCTGAGACCCGGCCGGCCGTGTCGCCGGTGTCGTCGTCCATCACGCGCGCGGAGCCCGTGGCGAACTCGTGGCCGTTGACGAAGACGCTGCCGAACGCCGAGATGGCGCCCGACGACACGGCGGTGTCGGCGCTGCTGGGGCTGGACGTGCCGTTGTTCGAGGTGTCGGTGCCGCCTCCGCCGCCACCGCAGGCGGCGAGCGCCAGCGCGACGGCGAAAGGCAAGGCACGCATGAAGGGTGCTGCTGTCATGATCGTCTCCATTGCTCGGTGGCGCGCTTCGAATGGCGCGGTGCCGACAACTGTGCACCTTGCACAGGGAAACAATGTGAAGACTGGTAAACCGACAACCCGTCTTCAGACCCACGACAGATTGCGGTCGAGCACCGTAACGTCGCGCCGGCGCATGTATCCGCGCGCTTCGCTGGACGTCGGACGGCGCCTACAAAGGCGCCGCATCCCCTCCTCGATGGCGTCGCGGGGCACGAAATCTGCCATGCGGACCGATCTGAACGGACGATCACGCCGAAGGTGGCTAACATGGCCGAGCTGCCGCCCCGGATGCGCATGACCGAAGCTCCCTCGACTGCCGACGATCCCGACGCACCCCGCGTGCTGCTGGAGACCACCGACTGGTCGCGCACGCCGCTCGGCCAGCGCGAGACCTGGCCCCGCGCGCTGCGCGGCTACGTGGAGATGGTGTTGGACATGCCCACCCCGGCCATCATCTTCTGGGGCCCGGAGCAGACGCAGATCTACAACGACGGCTACGCCCTGATCCTGGGTCCGCGCCATCCCCGCGGCTTCGGCATGCCTTACCGGGAGATCTGGCCGGACACCTCCCCCCTGATCTACCCGTGGATGCGGCACGTGCTCGACAATGACGGCACCTGGCGGGTGGATCGCGAGCACATCCCCGTCACGCGCCACGGCTTCGACGAGGAGGCCTACTTCACCTTCACGTTCAGCCCGCTGCGCGACGACGACGGCCGGATCATGGGCATCCTGCAGCCGGTGTTCGACGTGTCGGAGACGGTGCTGGCC
>DATCRO010000926.1:0-5110 GCA_036569025.1 Burkholderiaceae bacterium | reverse complement strand
GTCCAGGATCCGGCCACCGCCGAAGTCCCGACGATGCCCGGAGCCGCGATCCGCCGCATGGCGCCCGACTTCATCCTTCCACTCGCAGAGATCCGCTCCTTGCTGCAAAGGCTTGGAGAACACCGATGACGATTGACCCTGGCATCAAGCTCCTGATCGTCGACGATCTTCCCGAGAACCTGATGGCCCTGGAGGCCTCCATCCGCGACGAGGCCTGGAGCGTGCACCAGGCGTCCTCCGGCGAGGAGGCGCTGGCGCTGCTGCTCGAACACGAGTTCGCCCTCGCGATCCTGGACGTGCAGATGCCCGGCATGAACGGCTTCGAGCTGGCCGAGCTGATCCGCGGCATGGCGCGCACCAGGCACCTGCCGATCGTGTTCGTCAGCGCCGCCGGCAAGGAACTCGATTACGCGTTCAAGGGCTACGAGAACGGCGCCGTCGACTTCCTCTACAAGCCGCTGGACGCCTACGCCGTCAAGAGCAAGGTGCAGGTGTTCGTCGACCTCTATCGCCAGCGCACGGAGCTGCGCCGCCAGCTCGCCGCGCTCGAGGAGTCGCGCCGCCGCCAGCAGGCGCTCGTCGCCGAGCTGCAGGCCACGCAGATCGAGCTGGAAGGGGCGCTGCGCATGCGCGACGAGTTCATGTCGATGGTGGTGCACGAGCTGCGCACGCCGCTGAGCGTCCTGGCGATGGAGGTGCGCGTGCGCCAGCACCAGGTCGCCGCGGGCAACACCACGTTCTTCTCGCCGGAGAACCTGTCCAGGATGTTCGAGCGCGACCAGCGCCAGGTGCGCAGCCTCACTCGCCTGATCGACGACATGCTGGACGTCTCGCAGATCCAGCACGGCAAGCTGTCGATCCGCCGCGGCGCGTGCGACCTGGCGGCGATGATGCGGCGCGTGGTCGCCGAGGTGCAGGGCCAGCGCAGCGACGTGCCGATCACGCTGAAGGCCGACGGCGTCGACGTGGTCGGCGAGTGGGACGAGTTCCGGCTGGAGCAGGTCGTCGTCAACCTGCTGACCAACGCGCTGCGCTACGGCGCGGGCAAGCCGATCCGGGTCGAGCTGGACCAGCTGCCCGGCGCCGCGACGATCCGCGTCAGCGACCAGGGCGTGGGCATCGCGCCCGACGACAAGGCGCGCGTGTTCGAGCAGTTCGTACGCGTGGGCGACCGCTCCCGCATCCCCGGCCTGGGCCTGGGCCTGTACATCACCAGGCAACTGGTGGAGGCCCACGGGGGCACGATCAGCGTGGAGAGCACGCTGGGAGAAGGGTCCACCTTCACCGTGGCCTTGCCGACGGCAAGTGCGGAGGCGGTGCCGGCGCGCCAGGCCGCGAAAGCTGCGTAGGGCGGGTTAGGCGCAGCCGTAACCCGCCGTTCGGTTGCACGCCGATCCGCCGGCGCTTTCAATACGGAGGCCCCGTCGCAGTGCGCCGACGAACGGCGGGTTACGGCTGCGCCTAACCCGCCCTACGAACAGGCGGTCATCGCAACCGGCTTGGCGGCTCAGGCGACCAGCACCGGCTCCAGCGTCGGTGCATTCGCCGCGGCCAGTTCCGGCGTGTCCACCGGCACCGGCGGCAGCGCATGGCGCGCATCGGCCAGCGTGTCGACGGCCTGCTGCAGCGCTTCGAGCATCGCATACCGGCGGCGGTACATCGCGCGGCGCTTGGTGGGCACCTCCTCCAGCGGGCGCAGCGCCGTCTCCAGCGGCAGCGACCAGTTGCCGCCCTCGTCGCGCACGGCCTCGTGCTCGGCCCAGAACGCACGGTAGTCGAAGCGCAGGCGCGAGTCGCGCAGGTTCCAGCGGCCCTTGACGTGGTTCTCCGGATCGACGCCCAGCAGGCGCGTCGCGCCCCAGTGCGCCGCCAGCAAGCGCAGCGCGTGCACCAGCAGGTGCGGCGGCCGCATGCCGTGCGCGGCATGGGTGGCTTCGCGGATGCGGTCCAGGCCCTCGTCCTTCAGCGACGGGCCCTGCACGTTGCCCATGAGAAGCGTGCGTGCGTCGGTGAAACCGAAGCCGATGCTGTACAGCCGCAGGCCGTCGGCGCCGACCAGGCCCAGCTGCCACAGGCCCTCGTGGAAGCTCACGTCGTTGAGCGACAGCACGATGCGCGTGTGGTCGGCCAGCTCCAGCAACGTGATGCCGTGCGTGAGCAGGCTGCGCACGTTGGCCTCGTCGCCGACCGACTCGCACACCGCGCGCAGGCTTGTCAACGTGGCGCGCACGCGGGCCTGGACGCCCATGCGACGGTCGATGAGGTGGCTCATGACCGGATAGAAGGCACGCGGCTGGGCGCGGAACAGGGCTTCGCCGAGCGTCAGGCCGGCGAGCTCGCGCAGCAGTCGCGCGCGGGCGCGCCACGTGAGCGCGAGGCGGCCGGCGTATTTCAGGCGCCGTTCGAGATTCAGGTCGAACGCGTTGTCGAACATGCCGCGCGCGCCCGGCCAAGTCAAGGGGGCGCCCGCGCGGACGCCGCGGGCGTCCAGGGTGGTCAGAAGCATTGGGATCCGTCAGCTGGTGAGCGGATGCCCGCTCTTCGAGCGGCGAGTTTGAGAAGACCACCTATCGAATCGCTATCACCCATTGGCACGATCGGGTATGTTGCCGGTTTGTATCTCCAGAATGTCGATTCCGCACATTCAGGACTCACGACAGCCCGGCGACGCCTGCACCCGGGGCACTCAAGCGACAATCCCACAGCCATGAGACTGCTCCTGATCGAAGACGACATCCACATCGCCCGCGAGCTCCTCCTGCGGTGGCGCGATGGCGAGCGCCTCGCGCTGCACGCGCCGACGCTGGCCGACGCGGACGCCGCGCTGGCGCAGGGCAGCTTCGACATCGTGCTGCTGGATCTCGGACTGCCGGATGGCGACGGCATGGACTGGCTCACCGCCTATCGCCAGCGCGACCCGCAGGGCGCCGTGCTGGTGATGACCGCGCGCGATCGCGTCGCCGACCGCGTCAAGGGCCTGCGCCTGGGCGCCGACGACTACCTCGTCAAGCCGTTCGCGCCCGAGGAGCTCGACGCCCGTATCGACGTGCTGGTGCGGCGCGCCAATGTCGCGCGCACGCACGCCATCCGCTTCGGCCGCCTCGACCTGATCCAGGAGAGCTCCGAGGTGCTGCTGGATGGCAAGCGGCTGGACCTGTCGCCGCGCGAGTTCGAGCTGCTGTTCATCCTGATGCGCGCGGCGCCGCGGCTGGTGCCCAAGCGGGCGTTGGTGGACGCGCTGTCCGAGCGCAACCTCGAGCTGAACGACGCCGCCGCGGAGCTCTACGTGTCGCGGCTGCGCAAGAAGCTCGATGGAACCGGTACGGGTATCCGTACCCTGCGCGGCGTCGGCTACCAGCTGGCGATCGTGGCGCCGGGGCCGTCCGGAGTGCCCGCGGCGCCACCCGTGCGCACTGCCGACAACGGTGAGGGCAGCGAGGGCGGCGCGTGACGCCAGCGCGGTCGGCGCGGCCGATCCTGTACCGGCAGCTGACGCTGCGCCTGAGCATCCCGCTGCTGGTGATCGTGGCGGTGGTCGGCGCGACGGGCCTGTTCAGCGTCGGCGCCGAGACCTCCGCCGTGTTCGACCGCTGGCTGCTGGACGCGGCCGTGTCGCTGGCCGACCAGGTGCGCAGCGCCGACGGCACCGGCGCCAACGCCGTCGACCTGCCCGAGGCCGCGCGCACGATGCTGGCCTACGACGAGATCGACCACACCTGGTTCAGCGTCGAGGATCGCGGCCGCGTGCTGGTGGGCAGCGCGGGCATCCCCGCCAGCGGCGTCAACGCCGCGACCTACCCCGACGGCCGCGCCTACGACGCCGTCTACGAGGGCGCGCCGGTGCGCGTGGCCGCCGTCAAGGCGCCATGCGCCGGCTGCGAGCACGTCGTGGTCCTGGTGGCCGAGACGACGCTCAAGCGCCAGCGGTCCAACCGCGTCGTCGAATGGCTGCTGATCCCGCTCGCGCTGATGCTGGTGGTGACGTGCTCGGCCATCTACATCGCGGTGCGGCGCACGACGCGTCCGCTGGAATCGCTGGCCGAGCACTGGAACCGGCAGGCGCACGCGTCGCTGGAGGCGATCCCCGAGGGCGACCTGCCGTCGGAGCTGTCGCCATTCGCCACCGCGCTGAACGACCTGCTCTCGCGCATCCGCGGCATGCTCGTGCGCGAGCGCATGTTCGCCGCCGCCGCCGCGCACCAGCTGCGCACGCCGCTGACCGCGCTGCGCCTGGGCATGGCACGGGCACGCAACAGCCCCGACCTCGAGAGCGCGCGCGCCGTGCTGGACGAGCTGTCGCAGGTGACCGAGCACACCGGCCGCCTGGTGCAGCAACTGATGCTTCTGGGCCGGCTCGACCCCGATCGCCGCGGCGACCTCGACCGCGCGCCGGCCGACCTGCGCGACATCGCGCGCGACGTCTGCGGGCTGTTCGCGGAGGTGGCGCTCGACCAGCACGTCGACCTCGAACTGCAGGTGCCGGCCACGCCCGTCACGGTGACCGCGCAGGCGGAACTGCTGGCCGAGGCGCTCGCCAACCTGATCGACAACGCGATGAAGGCCGCGGGCCACAAGGGCCAGGTGCTGGTGGCGGTGATCGAGTCGCCGCCCGGGCTGCGCGTGTGCGACAGCGGCCCCGGCATCAAGCCGTCCGAGCGCCGCGTGGTCTTCGAGCGCTACGCGCGCGGCTCGCGTCCGCGCTGGGAGGGCACCGGCCTGGGCCTGGCGATCGTGCACGACGTCGTGGCGATGCACGGCGCCAAGGTGACCGTCAGCGACGGCGAGCTCGGGGGCGCCTGCTTCGCGATCGAGTTCCCGTGGCCGGCCAGGGCCTGAATCGCGGGCCCGTCAGCCCGGCTTGCGGCCGCGCACCGCGGTCGCCCGGCCGCTGCAGGTGATGCTGCCGTCGGCCGCCGCGTCCAGGCGTTCGCGCAGGCGCGCCTTGAGCACTTCCGAGTTGCCGCCGGACGTCCCCGACAGCCGCGGCGCGAACACCGGGCCCTTGCGCGCGGTGGCCCACCAGGTCTCGAAGTCGGCGAAGCGGCGCTTGACCGTGACCTCGCTGGTCTCGACATCGACCAGGCCGGCATCGGACCACATCGCGCGCAGC
>DATCRO010000925.1:0-10397 GCA_036569025.1 Burkholderiaceae bacterium | reverse complement strand
GTGCAGCACGTGGCCAAGGCGTCGACCACCGGCCACGGCACCAACATCATCGCCGGCCTGGGCGTGTCGATGAAGTCCACCGCCTGGCCGGTGCTGCTGGTGTGCGCCGCCATCTTCGTGTCCTACAACCTCGCGGGCCTCTACGGCATCGCGGTGGCGGCCACGTCGATGCTGAGCATGGCCGGCATCGTCGTCGCGCTCGACGCCTACGGCCCGATCACCGACAACGCCGGCGGCATCGCCGAGATGGCGGAACTGCCCGACAGCGTGCGCGACATCACCGACCCGCTGGACGCCGTCGGCAACACGACCAAGGCCGTCACCAAGGGCTACGCGATCGGCTCGGCCGGCCTGGCCGCGCTGGTGCTGTTCGCCGACTACACCCACGGCCTCGAGGGCCGCGGCTACCACGCCACCTTCGACCTATCGGATTTCCGCGTGATCATCGGCCTGTTCATCGGCGGCATGATCCCCTACCTGTTCGGCGCCATGGCGATGGAGGCCGTCGGCCGCGCGGCGGGCTCGGTGGTCGAGGA
The DNA here is from genome assembly GCA_036569025.1 of Burkholderiaceae bacterium. Lineage (GTDB taxonomy): Bacteria > Pseudomonadota > Gammaproteobacteria > Burkholderiales > Burkholderiaceae_C > Scleromatobacter. Next base: position 9,861 of record DATCRO010000925.1, on the reverse strand, counting down.
AGTGCGTCGCCAGTTCCGCGACATCAAGGGCATCATGGACGGCAGCGGCAAGCCCGAATACGGCAAGGCCGTCGACATGCTGACCACCGCCGCCATCAAGGAGATGGTGGTGCCGTCGCTGCTGCCGGTCGTGGTGCCGGTGATCGTCGGCCTGGCCCTCGGCCCGGCCGCGCTCGGCGGCCTGCTGATGGGCACCATCGTGACGGGCCTGTTCGTGGCCATCTCGATGTGCACCGGCGGCGGCGCGTGGGACAACGCCAAGAAGTACATCGAGGACGGCAACTTCGGCGGCAAGGGCAGCGAGGCCCACAAGGCCGCGGTCACCGGCGACACCGTCGGCGACCCGTACAAGGACACGGCCGGCCCGGCCGTCAACCCGCTGATCAAGATCATCAACATCGTCGCGCTGCTGATCGTGCCGCTGCTGCCGATCGCCTCGGCGACGTCGGCCACCTCCGAACCGGCCGCGGCCGTCGCTCCCGCGGCGTCCGACGCCGCGTCGGCGATCAAGCCCACCCCGATCGCGGCGCCGCTGCCGTCGATGGACGGCGTGACGGCCTCCACGCCGTCGGCGTCCATGCCGGCGTCGGCCGCCTCCGGCCAGTAAGCCGCCCGCCTCCCGCGCGCGTCACCCGCGCGCCAGGCAAAGGGCCGAAGGGGTCTGGCCTCTCCTCGAATCGCGCGCGGTTCTCCTCGATGGCCGCAACGCTGAATGCGATTCGAGGACAGGCCTGACCCCGACCCCCTGCTCACGATCGGGGTCAGGCCTGTCCTCGTTTCGCGACAAGCGTCGTCGCTTCGGCGGCAACGTGGCGCGAAACGAGGAAAGGCCAGACCCCTTCCGGGCCGAGACCCGCCCTACAGGTTCAACGCCGTCTTCGGCCTGCCCGCATCCGGCCCGACGCCCAGCGCCGCCAGCAGGTTGTCCACGGCGAGGTTGGCCATCGCGCGCCGCGTCGGCACGCTGGCGCTGGCGATGTGCGGCGTGAGCACGACGTTGCGCAGCGCGAGCAGCGCCGGGGTCACGACGGGCTCGCCTTCGAACACGTCCAGGCCCGCGGCCGCGATCGTGCCGGCGGCCAGGGCCTCGGCCAGCGCCGCGTCGTCGACCACGCCGCCGCGCGCGATGTTGGTGAGCGTCGCGGTCGGCTTCATCTGCGCGAGCTGCGCGGCGCCGACCAGGTGGTGGGTCTCGGGCGTGTAGGGCGTGACGATGACGAGGTGGTCGGCCGTGCGCAGCAGGTCGGGCAGCGTCATCCACGTCGCGCCCAGCGAGGCTTCGACATCGGGCGCGAGGTGGCTGCGGTTGTGGTATGCCACCTTCATGTCGAAGCCGCCGTGGCCGCGCCTGGCGATCGCCTGGCCGATGCGGCCCATGCCGAGGATGCCCAACGTGGCGCCATGGACGTCGCCGCCGGCGAACATGTCCACGCCCCAGTGCTTCCACTCGCCCTCGCGCAGGAAACGTTCGCTCTCGGAGATGCGGCGCGCGGTGGCCATCATCAGCGCGAAGCCGAAGTCGGCCGTCGTCTCGGTGAGCACGCCCGGCGCGTTGGTGACGACCACGCCGCGCGCGGTACACGCCGGCACGTCGATGTTGTTGTAGCCCACGGCCATCGTGCACACGGCCCTGAGCTGCGGGCAGGCGTCCAGCAGCACGGCGTCGATCTTCTCGCTGCCGGTGATGAAGACGCCGGCGCAGCCCTGCAACGCGGCGATGAGCGCGGGCTGCGCGAGCGGCGCATCGCCGTCGTGCGTGCGCACCTCGAAGTGCGGCCGCAGGCGGTCGACGATGTCGGGAAAGACCCGGCGCGCGATGAAGACGGTGAGGCGGGTCATGTGTGGAAGGTGGTGAATTCGTCGACGGCGGCGCGCGCCGTGGTCAGGCGGTTCGCGACGGCCTCGGGGTCGGCGAAGCCGAGGGCCATGCCGCACACCACCATCTCGTGGTCGCCCAGCCCCAGCTCGCGCTTGATCACGCGGTGGAACTGCGTGAACGCGGCTTGCGGGCAGGTATCGAGGCCGCGGCCGCGCGCGGCGACCATGATGTTCTGCAGGAACATGCCGTAGTCCAGCCAGCTGCCCTGCGCCAGGATGCGGTCGATCGTGAAGATGAAGCCCACCGGCGCATCGAAGAACACGTAGTTGCGGCCGTGCTGGGCGTGCATCTTGTCCTTGTCCGTCTTGCCGATCTCCAGCAGGCCGTACAGGTCCCAGCCGATCTTGCGGCGGCGGTCGATGTAGGGCGACACCCATTCGCGCGGGTAGTAGTCGTACTCCTCGGAGTGCTGCGCGCGCTCGGCGGGATCGTTGTACGCCGCGAGGATGGCGTCGCTCAGGCGCCGGCGCGCCGCGCCGGTCAGCACATGCACCTTCCACGGCTGCGTGTTCGTGCCCGAGGGCGCGCGCGCGGCGACGTCGAGGATCTCGCGGATCGTGGCCTCGGGCACCGGCGTGGGCAGGAAGGCGCGCACCGAGCGGCGCGACGTGATGGCGCCGTCGACGGCCGCCTGGCGTTCGTTGGGAGGCAGTTCGCTCATCGTTGTTCCGTTCGAGAGTCCGGGCGGACCGTCCACGACTGCAGCACCGCCTTCAACGACGGCGGCAGCGGCACCGGCCTGCGCGTGGCGCGGTCGACGTAGACGTGGACGAAATGGCCGGCGGCCGCGCTCTCGAGGGCGTCGCCGGCGTACAGGCCGATCTCGTAGCGCACGCTCGAGCGCCCGAGCTGCGCCACGCGCACGCCCGCGGCCACCGGCTGCGGGAATGCGATCGGCGCGAAGTAGTTGCACTGCGTCTCGACCACCAGGCCGATGACCTCGCCGCCGTGGATGTCGAGCACGCCCGCGTCCATCAGCAGGCCGTTCACGGCGGTGTCGAAGAAGCTGTAGTAGACGACGTTGTTGACGTGGCCGTAGACGTCGTTGTCCATCCAGCGCGTGGTGACGGGACGCCACGCGGCATAGGCGGCGCGCGGCTCGGGGCCGCGGCGGGTCGGTGGGCAGGCGGGAGCGTTCATCGAGTGGTCGGGACGTTTCACCCATTGTGTGCGAGCTCGCCTCACACGGTGTTGACGTGCCCCCAAGCCCGCTGCGCGCGCTCGGCGATGCGCAGCGTCTGCAGGTGCACGTCCACCGTGGTGTCGACGACGTGGCCGTAGCCGCCGGCCATCAGCACCACCGCCGGGATGCGTCGTTCGACGAGCTGGGCCAGCACGAGCTCGTCGCGCGCCGCGAGGCCTTCGGTCGTCAGCTTGAGACGGCCGAGGCGGTCGCCCTCGTGCGGGTCGGCGCCGGCGACGTAGAACACGAGACCGGGCGGACGCCCGGCCATGCGGCGCCAGACCTCGTCCAGCGCCGGCCGCAGCGCGGCCAGGTAGGCGGCGTCGTCGCAGCCGTCGGGCAGGCCGACGTCGAGGTCGCCGGGCGACTTGCGGAACGGGAAGTTGCGCTCGCCGTGCATCGAGAACGTGAACACGCTGTCGTCGTCCGCGAAGATCGACGCGGTGCCGTTGCCCTGGTGCACGTCCAGGTCGATCACGGCCACCTGCAGCAGCGCGCGATGGCGGCGGTGCCACTCGGCCTGCATCAGACGCGCGGCGACGGCCACGTCGTTGAACACGCAGTAGCCCGAACCGCCCGCCGCGTTCGCGTGGTGCGTGCCGCCGCCCAGGCTCGCGGCGACGCCGCCGTCCGCGCCGTCCGACAGCGCCACCCGCGCGGCCGCGATGGTCGCCCCGACCGACCAGACGGCGCGCGCGGCCAGCGCGGGCGTCCAGTCGAAGCCGATCTCGCGCTGCCGGGCAGCGGCCAACGTGCCCGTCAGGACGTCGGCGATGTAGCCGGGCTCGTGGGCCAGCGCCAGCTCGCCCTCGCTGGCGGGGCCGCCGACGCGCAGCGCGATGCCGCGCGGGTCGGCCGCCACCCGCTGGCGCAGGAGGCCGTACTTGCCGATCGGGAACCGATGACCCGCAGGCAAAGGCAGGATGTGCGAATCGAAGTGGAAAGCGATCACGGTCCGGTGTAAAAAGTATGACCCCTGGAGGGATGCCCCTAGAACGTGCTGCACTGCAGCAGATTTGCTTGCAAACGGCCGACCAAGCCCTATACTTGGATTCATGTTGCACTGCAGCAATCAACTTGCTGGCGCGATGCAACCCTGATGCAACCCAGTTTCCACCGAAACCCAGGAGATTCACCTCATGCTGACCGCTGAACAACTCGTCGCCGCCCAGAAGGCCAACCTCGAAACCCTGTTCGAGCTGACCAACAAGGCGTTCGAAGGCGTCGAAAAGCTCGTCGAACTGAACCTGCAGGTCGCCAAGGCCTCGATCGGCGAAGCCCAGAGCACCGCCACGGCCGCCCTGAACGCCAAGGATGCCCAGGAGCTGCTGGCCCTGCAAGCCGGCCTGCTGCAGCCCGCCGCCGAGAAGGCCGCCGCCTACGGTCGCCACCTGTACGACATCGCCGCCACCACCAACGCCGAAGTGACCAAGATCGCCGAAGCGCAAGTGGCCTCCGCCCAGGCCAACTTCAACGGCGCCGTCGACACCGCCATCAAAAACGCGCCGGCCGGCACCGAGTCCGCCGCCGCCCTGGTGAAGTCGGCCATCGCCGCCGCCACCAACGCGATGGAGAGCGTGCAGAAGGCCACCAAGCAGGCGGCCGACGTCGCGGAAGCCAACTTCCAGACGCTGACGAACACCGCCGTCAAGGCCACCTCGGCGCCGGCCAAGGCTGCCAAGAAGACGACCGCCTGACCTGCAGGTCGCATGAAGACGAAACCCGGCTCCGGCCGGGTTTTTCGTTTCGGCGCCGCGCGCTCAGCGGCCGCGCCGCCGGCCGTCGTCGACCACGACCTCGCCGTCCTCCTTCGTGAACGGCGCAAGAGGCCCCACCGGCAGCAGCTCCAGCACGGACTCCGAAGACGGCCGGCACAGCTTGGTGCCCAGCGGCGTCGCCACGAGCGGACGGTTCATGAGGATCGGGTGCTGCACGATGAAGTCGAGCAACTCGTCATCCGTCCACTTCGTGTCGCCCAGGCCCAGCTCCGCGTAAGGCGTGCCCTTCTCGCGCAGCAGCGCCCGCACCGGCTCGCCGGTGGCGGCAACCAGCTCGCGCAACCGCTCCTTGCTCGGCGGCGTCTTCAGGTACTCGATGACGACGGGCTCGATCCCGGCGTGGCGGATCAGCGCGAGCACGTTGCGCGAGGTGCCGCAGGCGGGGTTGTGATAGATCGTGACGTCAACCATGGGCCGTGGGGGCAGTCGGGGATGGAACAGACACCGGCGCGGGCGGGCTGAGCATGCGCTGGACGAGGACGGCCAGCGCGGCGCCTGCGAGCTCCGCGATCACGAACGCCGGCGCGCTGGCGGGCGCGATGCCGGCAAATGTATCGCTGAGCATTCGCCCGAACACGGCCGCGGGATTGGCGAACGACGTCGAGGCCGTGAACCAGTAGGCGGCGCCGATCCAGGCCGCCACCAGCGCGGCGACGCGCGACGCCGGCGCACGCAGCACCACGAGCACGAGCCCGAACGTGGCGACGCCTTCGGCGATCCACTGCCCCCCGCCGTCTCTCGCGCGGTGCGACACCTGCGCGATGTCGAGGCCGAACATCGCATGCGCCAGCCACGCCCCGACCGCGGCGCCAGCCAACTGCGACGCGATGTAGGGCCACAGCGCCGATCGCGGCGGCGCTCCGCGCGCCCACATCACCAGCGACACCGCCGGATTGAAATGCGCGCCGGACACCGGCCCGAACAGCTCGATGAGCACGACCAGCCCGGCCACCGTAGCGAACGTGTTGGCCAGCAGCGCGATGGCGACGTTGCCGCCGGCCAGCCGCTGCCCCATCACGCCCGAGCCGATGACCACCGCCAGAAGCAACGCGGTCCCGAGCCCCTCGGCAAGCAATTTGCGACGCAGCACCGGCGCCTCAGCAACAGGACGACTTCGCCGCCGCGACGGGAATGGCGACCGGCTTGCCGCGCGGCGCCGACGCGGCACAGCACGCGGCCTGCGGCGGTTCGCCGGACTTCGTGGTTTCGCTGAAGGTGGGGATCGTCGACAGCGTGTGGAACTGCTCCCACGCGACCCCGTCCGGGTCGGTCAGCCAGTACTTGTCGCTGCGCGCGTAGCAGCACGTCGTCTCGCCTTCGTCGAGCAGCGTCATGCCGGCGGCCTGCGCGCGTGCCTTGAGGTCGACGAGCTCCTCCTCGCTGTCGGCCTGCAGGCCGAGGTGGTCGACGCCGGGCTGGCCGCCGCGGCTGGAGATCGCGAAGTTGATGCGTGGGTCATCGAGCATCCACTTGGCGTAGTCGCTCTGGACGCGCGCAGGCGCGGCGGCGAACAGCTTCGAGTAGAACGCGATGCTCGCGGCAAGGTCTTCGACATGCACATGGACGTGGAAACGCTTCATGACGGACTCCTTGGTGGGTCAGCAGCCGCAGGCGGACTGGCAGGTGGGTTCGACGGCGCAGGGTGCGCCGGCGCAGCAGTTCTCGGTGAGATAGGCGATGACGCCGCCCATGCGCTCGTAGTCGGCGCGATAGACGACGTTGCGCCCGGCCCGCGCGTTCGCGACCAGGCCGGCGGTGACCAGTTCCTTCAGGTGCGTGGCCAACGTGCTCTGCCTGAGCTCCGGCTGGACGAGCGCCGCCAGCGCGGTCGGCGTGAGGCCGACCGGCCCGGCTTGCACCAGGACGCGGAAGACGTCGAGGCGGACGGGGTGGGCCAGCACGGCCAGGGCCGCGAGCACATCCGGTTTGGAGATGGCTGAAATCGTCATATCGAGTTTTTTCGATATTATCGCGATACACGACGACATGCAAGTCTCGTCATCGCGGCTCGCTACCATCCCGCCCCATGTCGCTGCACGACACCGGCATCGCCGGTACCCCATCCACGCCCGCCGCCATGCCGCCTCGCCGCGAGGCCTTCGCCTTCTGGCTCAAGCTGGGCTTCATCAGCTTCGGCGGCCCCGCGGGGCAGATCGCCGTGATGCACGAGGAGCTGGTCGAGCGCCGGCGCTGGATCTCTGAGCAGCGCTTCCTGCACGCGCTGAACTACTGCATGCTGCTGCCAGGCCCGGAGGCGCAGCAGCTGGCGACCTACGTCGGCTGGCTGATGCACCGCACGATCGGCGGGATCGTGGCGGGCGGGCTGTTCGTGCTGCCGTCGCTGTTCATCCTGATCGGGCTGTCGTGGGTCTACATGGCGTTCGGCCAGGTGCCGACGATCGCGGGCCTGTTCCACGGGATCAAGCCGGCCGTGACCGCGCTCGTGCTGCACGCCGCGTGGCGCGTGGGCTCGCGCACCTTGACCAACGCGTGGCTGTGGGGCATCGCCGTCGCGTCCTTCGTGGCGATCTTCGTGCTGCATCTGCCGTTCCCGCTGATCGTGCTGCTGGCCGCGCTCGCCGGCGCGCTCGGCGGGTGGCTGGCGCCGGACAAGTTCCGACCCGGCCCGGCGCGGCCCGGCGCGTCCGGCAGCCACGCCCCCGCCCTGATCGACGACGCGACCCCCGTGCCCGCGCACGCGCGTCACGCCTGGCCGCGCGCGCTGCGCATCGTCGCGGCGTTCGCGGCGCTGTGGGGCGGCGCGCTCGCGGCGCTGGCCGCCGCGACCGGCTGGAACGGCACGCTCGCGCAGATGGCCTGGTTCTTCACGAAGACCGCGTGGCTGGGTTTCGGCGGCGCCTACGCCATCCTGCCCTACGTGATGCAGGGCGGCGTCGACCACTACCACTGGCTCACCGCGGCGCAGATGATGGACGGGCTCGCGCTCGGCGAGACCACGCCGGGCCCGCTGATCATGGTCGTCGCCTTCGTCGGCTACGTCGGCGGCTGGACGCAGGCCGTGTTCGGGCCGGGCGCACTCGCGCTGGCCGGCGCGGCGGCGGCGACCGTGGTCACGTTCTTCACCTTCCTGCCCTCGTTCTTCTTCATCCTGGTGGGCGGGCCGGTCATCGAATCGACGCACGGCAACCTGAAGTTCACCGCACCGCTGACCGGCGTGACGGCGGCGGTGGTCGGCGTCATCGTCAACCTCGCGGCCTTCTTCGCGCTGCACGTGCTGTGGCCGCACGGCCCGGGCGGACGCTTCGACGCGGCGGCGCTCGCGATCGGCATCGCCGCCGCGGTGGCGCTGTTCCGGTTGCGGGCCGGCGTGATCCCGGTGATCGCGGGCTGCGCGCTCGCCGGGCTGCTGCTGACGCTGGCCGGCGTGACGGCGCGCTGACGTTCAGCGCGCGTCGAAATCGGTGCCGCGGGCCACGGCCTCCCACGCCTGGAGGTCGGCCAGCAGCGCCTGCGCATGCGCCCGCACGGCGTCGACCGAGTCGCCGCCCAGCTGCAGCCGCAGCGGCGTGACGGGCGCGGCGAGCGCACGCTCAATCGCGACGGCGGCCTTGCGCGGGTCGCCGGCCTGCGTCTGGTGCATGTCGTGCGCGAACGTGCGCGTGCCGCCCACCGTCGCGGCATACGCCTCGAGCTCGGGCATGTGGCGCATGCCCGCGCCGGCGAGCTGGGTGCGGAACTGGCCCGGTTCGACGATCAGCACCTTGATGCCGAACGGCGCGACTTCCTGCGCCAGCGCCTCGGACGCGCCTTCCAGCGCGAACTTGGTCGCCGAGTAGGCGCTGAAGCCCGCGAACGACAGCTGTCCGCCCAGGCTCGACATGTTGACGATGGCTCCGCCCCGCTGCTCGCGCAGCACCGGCAGCGCGGCGCGCGTGAGCGCGAGCGCGCCGAAGAAGTTGGTGTCGAACAGCGCGCGCAGCTCGGCGTCGGGCGTCTCCTCCAGCGCGCCGACGACGCCGTAGCCGGCGTTGTTGACCAGCACGTCGATGCGCCCGAAGCGCGCGACCGCCGCGCCGACCGCGGCCTCCGCGTCCCGCGCGACGTCGACGTCCAGCGCCAGCGCCAGCACGCGCCCGGGCGCCTGCGCGACGAGGTCGGCCAGTGCATCGACGCGGCGCGCCGTGGCGACGACGTTGTGGCCCTGCGCGATCGCGTGCTCGGCGAACGCGCGGCCGAAGCCGGAGGAGCTGCCGGTGATGAACCAGGTCTGGGCGGTGGTGTTCATGGCGAGGCCTTTCGGTTGGGACGCCGCGGGGTGCAGCGCATGGCCTCAATGTCCTCCAGGTCGATAGATCGATAAAGCTGCATTGATCGCATGCCTTGTTCGATATCATTCATGAATGGACCGAGCCCTGCTCCTGCACCTGCCGATCGTGCTCGCCGTGCACCGGCGCGGCGGCTTCGCGGCGGCGGCCAACGACCTGGGCCTGAGCCCGTCCGCGGTCAGTCACGCGGTGCAGCTGGTGGAAGCGGGCCTGGGGCAGCCGCTGTTCGCGCGCACGACGCGCAGCGTGCGCCTGACCGAGGCCGGCGCCGCGTTCGTCGCGAGCATCGGTCCGGCACTGGCCGAGATCGAGGAGGCGGCCGAGCGCCTGGGCGCCGACCAGGGCCGCGTGAGCGGCACGCTGCGCCTGAACTCGCCGCGCACGGCGCTGCCCATCGCGGTGACGCCCGTGCTGGCGGAGCTGGCGCGGCGGCATCCCGGGCTCACGGTGGAAGTCACCGCCGACGACGGCCTGGCCGACATCGTCGCCCAGGGCTACGACGCCGGCATCCGGCTGGGCCACACGGTGGCGCAGGACATGGTGGCCGTGCGCCTGACGCCGCCGTTCCACTCGATCATGGTGGCCTCGCCGGCCTACCTCGCCGACCGCGGCATGCCGCGCCGGCTCGACGACCTCGATCGCCACAACTGCATCGGCTACCGCTTCGTGACCTCGGGCGCCGTCTACGACTGGGACCTGCGCGACGGCGGACTGGCCGTGGCCAAGGCGGTGGGC
>DATCRO010000924.1:0-10091 GCA_036569025.1 Burkholderiaceae bacterium | reverse complement strand
GCCCCGGAACACGGGGCCTCTCCTGCTCAAGTACGGGACGGCCTCAGCGCTTGGATCGCTTGGCGACGGGCTTGCCGCGCGTCGAGGTCTTGGCCGCCGCCCCCTTGGCCGCCCGGGCGCCGGCCTTGGTCTTGCGCGCGGCCCGCTTGACGTCGCGATCCTGCGCCTCGACCGACGCCAGCTGCTCGGCCGCCGTCGCCACGCCCGCGCGCGGCTCGGTCTTGCGGCCGCGGCTGAGCAGGCGCTCGCCCTCGGCTTCGCGGACGATGCGGAAGTCGATCTTGCGGCCGTCCAGGTCGACGCGGCTGACCTGCACCCGCACCCGCGCGCCGATCGCGTAGCGGATGCCCGTGCGCTCGCCGCGCAGCTCCTGGCGCACCTCGTCGAAGCGGAAGTACTCGCCGCCGAGCTCGGTGATGTGCACCAGGCCCTCGACGTAGAGCGAGTCGAGCGTGACGAACAGCCCGAAGGTCGTCGCCGCGCTGACGGTGCCGGAGAACTCCTCGCCCAGGCGCTCGCGCATGAAGCGGCACTTGAGCCAGGCCTCGACGTCGCGCGACGCCTCGTCGGCGCGGCGCTCGTTGGCGCTGCAGTGCTCGCCGGCGGCCACCCATTGCGCGATCTCCGAATGCGAGACCTTGGCGCCGACATTGGCCCGGCCCAGGCGCAGGCCTTCGGCGGCCGAGTTCTCGACCTCCGGATTGGCCAGGTGGTACTTCTTGCCGTGCAGGATCGCCTTGATCACGCGATGCACCAGCAGGTCGGGGTAGCGGCGGATCGGGCTCGTGAAGTGCGCGTAGGCCTGGTACGCGAGGCCGAAGTGCCCGCTGTTGCTGGGCGTGTAGATGGCCTGCTGCATCGAGCGCAGCAGCATCGAGTGGATCTGCTGCGCGTCGACGCGGTCCTTGGTGGCCTGCGCGAGCTGCTGGAACTCGGCCGGCTTCGGGTCGTCGCTGATCGACAGCCCCAGGCCGAGCGCCTTGAGGTAGTTCTGCAGCGTGACCTTCTTCTCCGGCGTCGGGCCCTCGTGCACGCGGAACAGCGCCGGGTGCTCGTGCAGTGCGATGAAGTCGGCGGCGCAGACGTTGGCCGCCAGCATCGCCTCCTCGATCAGCTTGTGCGCGTCGTTGCGCGTGCGCGGCACGATGCGCTCGATGCGGCCGTTGTCGTCGCAGACGATCTGCGTCTCGGTCGTCTCGAAGTCGATCGCGCCGCGGCGCGTGCGTGCCTTGAGCAGGGCGCGGTAGACGTCGTGCAGGTTCAGCAGGTGCGGCACCAGGTCGGCGCGCTCGGCCGCCTCGGGGCCGCGCGTGTTGCCCAGCACCGCCGCCACCTCGGTGTACGTCAGCCGCGCGTGCGAGCAGATCGTGGCCGGGTAGAACTGGTACGGACCCAGCTCGCCGTCCTCGCCGACGAGCATGTCGCACACCATCGAGAGGCGGTTCTCCTCGGGATTGAGCGAGCACAGGCCGTTGGACAGCTTCTCGGGCAGCATCGGGATCACGCGGCGCGGGAAGTACACCGACGTCGCGCGCTCGTACGCGTCGGTATCCAGCGCCTCGCCGGGCTTGACGTAGTGGCTGACGTCGGCGATCGCGACGATCAGGCGCCAACCCGTGAAGGCGTTCTTGCCGCGGCCCGACTTGTGGGGCTCGCAGTAGACGGCGTCGTCGAAGTCGCGCGCGTCTTCGCCGTCGATGGTGACCAGCGGCACGTCGGTCAGGTTGATGCGGCCCTTCATGTCGGCCGCTCGCACGTGGTCGGGCAGCTTGGCCGTCTGCGCGAGCGTGGGCGCCGAGAACCGATACGGCACCTCGTATTTGCGCACCGCGATCTCGATCTCCATGCCGGGGTCGTCGATCTCGCCCAGCACCTCGGTGATGCGGCCCACGGGCTGCGAATACATCGACGGCGGCTCGGTGAGCTCGACCGCCACCACCTGGCCCGCGACCGCGGACGCCGTGGCGTTCTTGGGGATCAGGATGTCCTGGCCGTAGCGGCGATCCTCGGGGGCCACCAGCCAGGCGCCGCCCTCGTTGAGCAGGCGGCCGATGATGGGCGCCTTGCGCCGCTCGACGATCTCGAGGATGCGCCCTTCGGGCCGGCCCTTGCGGTCGAAGCGCACGACGCGCACCCTGACGCGGTCGCGGTGCAGCACGGATCTCATCTCCTGCTGCGAGATGTAGACGTCCGGTTCGCCGTCGTCCCGCTTGACGAACCCGTGGCCGTCACGATGACCGACCACCACTCCTTCGGCTTCGCCCATCAATGCGCCGTTGAGCGCGGGGGGGCTTGCAACTGTTTTGTTTTTGATGATATGATCTCTTTCTTCGCTGATTGAACAGCTCGACGAATCGAAACGAAAGTGCTCGATACGGCCGCGAAGTTCAATGAACGAAATGTACCTTGCCCAGATGGCGGAATTGGTAGACGCACTAGTTTCAGGTACTAGCGCTTAACGGCGTGGAGGTTCGAGTCCTCTTCTGGGCACCATATTCGAGAAAGCCCCGCAGACTTCGGTCGGCGGGGCTTTTTTCTTTTCCGCGCGTGGCACGCACGCATCACACATGGGGACGATGCGTGCAGTCGCAAGCGCATCGCCTGCACGCGCGATGCGCGGCCGCGCGACGCGTGCGCACGCCAGGTGCCCTGCGCGCCTCAATACAGCGTCGTGCGCTGGCGCTCCGGCAGGTCGCGGTCGTACGTCGCGCCGTCGATCTGCGCCTGCGTCAACGCCTCGAGCATCGCGCCGGGCGTGGGCACCGGACGCGGTGCATCGGCCGGCAGCGCGCGCCACAGGTTCGATCGCGTGATCGCCCGCGCGCACTGGAAGAACGCCGTCTCCACGGCGATCACGAGCACGCACCTGGGCAACTGGCCCTGCATGCGGAAACGCTCGAGCAGCGCGGGGTCGACGCTGATCGTCGCGCGCCCGTTCACGCGCAGCGTCTCGCCCACGCCGGGAATCAGGAACAGCAGGCCCACGCGCGGGTCGCCCACGATGTTGCGCAGGCTGTCGGCGCGGTTGTTGCCGCGGCGTTCGGGCATCAGCAGCGTGCGCTCGTCGTGCACCTGCACGAAGCCCGGCGGATCGCCGCGCGGCGACGCATCCAGGCCACCCGGCCCGCTCGTGGCCAGCAGCGCGAACGGCGAGGCCTGGATCATCGCCTGGTAATGCGGATGCAGCGTCGTCGTCTCCTTGCGCAACGACGCCTCGCCCACCGGGCCCAGCAGGGCCTCCAGTTCGGCCAGCGTCCCGATGAGGTGGGAGCAGTCATGCGTCATCGTCGTCGTCCTCGTCATCGCCTTCCCAGATCTCCCAGCCCTCGTGGATGACGAACACCCCGAGCACCGCGCCGGCGACGAGGTCGATGGCGCGCCCGGCCGTCAGCGTCACCAGCACGCCCGACACCAGCACGCCGACGTTGACGAGCACGTCGGCGCGCGTGTCGATCCACGTGGCGCGCAGGTGCGGCTGGCGGCTGTCCCTGTAGGCCGACAGCAGCCGCAGCACCCCCCCGTTGACCGCGAGCGACAGCGCCGCGAACACGGCGATCCAGGGCCCGTCGGGCGCCTCGCCGACGAACCAGCGATGCGCCACCTCGCCGAACAGCGCCACGCCGAGCGCCATCAGCATCGCGCCGTTCCAGCGCGCCGCGGCCCGCTGGCGACCCGCGCCGGCGCCCACGGCGAGCCAGGCGATCGCGTAGCCGGACGCGTCGGCCAGCATGTCGAGCGCGTCGCCCAGCAGCGCCGCCGAGTGCGCGAAGCGCCAGCCGACGAGGCCGACGGCGAACATCGCCACGTTCGCGGCGAAGGCCAGCGCCAGGCGGCGGCGGTCGGTCTGGGCCTGCATGTCCGGATCGTCCACGTGTCCTGGCTCCCGCAGGTCGCGCATCGAACGACAAGGGGCCCGCGGAAAGCGAGCCCCTTGCAATCGCGAAGCCGCCTGGGCGGCGGCCCGCGGGCTCAGTCCTCGGTCGAGTGCCGCTTGATCAGCGTCTCGATCGAGATGTTGTCGTAGTCCTCGAACGGCTGGTGGATCCAGGGGCTGGTGGGCAGCACCTCGACGAAGTAGTCGGGGGTGTAGGTGGAGACCGCCTTGGTCCACAGCACCGCGGAGCGCAGTTCCTGGATCGCTGGCAGCCCGCGCAGGCGCTCGGCGACCGCGGCCAGGGTCACGCCGGAATCGGCCAGGTCGTCGACCAGCAACACGCGGCCCGCCAGTTCGCCGCGCGGCAGCGTGATGTACTTGGCCATGTCGAGCCGGCCCTGGATCGTGCCGGCCTCGGCGCGATACGAGCTGGTGGACATGATGGCCAGCGGCTTGTCGAAGATGCGCGAGAGCATGTCGCCCGGGCGCATGCCGCCGCGCGCCAGGCACAGGATCTGGTCGAACTGCCAGCCCGAGGCGTGCACCTTCAACGCCAGGCGTTCGATCAGTTCGTGGTATTCGTTCCAGGAGATGTACAGGTGCTTGCCGTCGTCGGTGAGCATCGCATTCCTTCAGTGGTTCTGTTCAAGCCGCTCCGCAGCGCTTCGTGGGCGCCCCTCGTTGCGGAACGGGGTTCGGGTGTCAGTGCAACGGATCTTCGACGCCGGCGTGCCCAGCGAGCCGGCGCCGACGCCTTTCAGCGGTACGGGTGGCGCAGGAGGATCGTGTGGTCGCGGTCCGGTCCGGTCGAGACCATGTCGATCGGCGCGCCGATCAGTTCCTTGACGCGCTCGAGATAGCGGCGCGCGTTGAGCGGCAGCTGGTCCCACTGCGTCAGGCCGAAGGTCTTCTCCGTCCAGCCGGGGTAGCTCTCGTAGACAGGCTCGCAGCGCTCGACGTCGTCCGCATCGCTGGGCAGGATGTCGACGTCCTGGCCGTCGAGCTTGTAGCCGATGCAGACCTTGATCTCGTCCAGGCCGTCCAGCACGTCCAGCTTGGTGATGCACAGGCCGGAGATGCCGTTGATGATGATCGCGCGCTTGAGCGCCGCGGCGTCGAGCCAGCCGCAGCGGCGGGCGCGGCCGGTGACGGTGCCGCGCTCCTGGCCGACGACCGACAGGTGGTGGCCGATGCCGCCCTCTTGATGGATGTCCAGCTCGGTCGGGAACGGACCCGAGCCGACGCGCGTCGTGTAGGCCTTGGTGATGCCCAGGATGTAGTGCAGCATGCCCGGGCCCAGGCCCGTGCCGGCGGCGGCGTTGCCGGCCACGCAGTTGCTGGAGGTGACGAACGGGTAGGTGCCGTGGTCGATGTCCAGCAGCGTGCCCTGCGCGCCCTCGAACAGGATCTTGGCGCCGGCCTGGTGGGCCTTGTAGAGCGCGTAGCCGACGTCAGCGATCATCGGCTTGATGGCCTCGGCGGCCTTCATGGCCTGGTCGAGGATGGGCGCGAACTCCAGCTGCTCGGCGCCCAGGCGTTGCAGCGTCGCGTTGTGCACGTCCAGCAGCTCGCGCAGCTTGCCGGCGAAGCGTTCCGGGTGCTTCAGGTCCTGCACGCGCAGCGCGCGGCGGGCGACCTTGTCCTCGTAGGCCGGGCCGATGCCCTTGCCCGTGGTGCCGATCTTGCCGCTGCCGTCGGCCTCGCGCTGCGCCTCGCGCGCCTTGTCCACGGCCACGTGGAACGGCATGATCAGCGGGCAGGCCTCGCTCAGGTACAGGCGCGAGCGCACGTCCAGGCCGATCTTCTCCAGGCGCTCGATCTCGGCCAGCAGGTGCGACGGATCGACCACCACGCCGTTGCCGATGTAGCAGTTCACGCCGTCGCGCATCACGCCCGACGGGATCAGCTGCAGCGCCGTCTTGACGCCCTTGATGACCAGCGTGTGGCCCGCGTTGTGGCCGCCCTGGAAGCGCACGACGTGCTCGGCGTGGTCGGTCAGCCAGTCGACGACCTTGCCCTTGCCTTCGTCGCCCCATTGGGTGCCGACGACGACGACGTTGCGGCCGCGCGAGGGGATGGTGGTGTTGCCTTGTTGCATGGAACTTCGGGAGAGGAGTGATTCGGCGGCCGTGGCGACCGGGGGGTGCGGAGGCGGCGGGCTACGCGGTCGTCAGACTGCGCAGCGTCCACTGGTTGTCGATGACGACGAGCTCGCGGTCGCAGTCGAATTCCTGCGTCTCGTGCTCGTGGCCCGGCAAGGCGCAGACCACGGTCTCGCCTGCGGCGCGCAGCGCGCGGATGGCGGCGCGCAGCGCGGCGTCCTCGCTCCACGGCGCGCGGATGGCCGCGCGCAGCGGCGCGGCCGCCATGGCGGCCGACAGCTGGCGCAGGTCGAGGCTGAAGCCCACGGCCGGACGGTTGCGGCCGAACACCGCGCCGACGTGGTCGTAGCGGCCGCCGCGCAGCAGCGCGTCGGTCGAGCCCGCGGCGTAGACGGAGAAGCGCACGCCGCTGTAGTAGGCGTAGCCGCTCATGTCGGACAGGTCGAAGCCGACCTCGATATCCGGGTGCGCCGCGCGCAGGTGCCGGCCCAGCCAGGCGAGGTCGTCGAGCGCCGCGGTGATGCCGGGCAGCGCGGGCAGGCGCTCGCGCGCGACGGCCAGCACGTCGTCGCCGCCGTACAGATCGAGCAGCGTCAGCAGCGCCCCGCGCACTGGCGCGGAGCAGCCCGCGACCAGCGTCTCGACGGCGCTGCGATCCTTGAGCGTCAGCGCGGCGACGATGTCGGCCACGCTGTCGGCGGGCGTGCCCTCGCCGGCGAGCAGGCTGCGCACGATGCGCGCATCGCCCATGTCCAGGACAAGGCGGCCGACGCCGGCGGCGGCCAGGCCGTCCAGGGCCAGGTCCTGGATCTCCAGGTCGGCCTCGAGGCCGGCGTGGCCGTAGATCTCGGCGCCGAACTGCAGCGGCTCGCGGGTGGCCAGCGGGCTGTCCGGGCGCGCGTGCAGCACCGGGCCGCAGTAGCACAGGCGGGCGACGCCCTGGCGATTGAGCAGGTGGGCGTCGATGCGGGCGACCTGCGGGGTGGTGTCGGCGCGCACGCCCAGCATGCGGCCGCTCAGCTGGTCGACCAGCTTGAAGGTCTTGAGGTCGTGCCCGAGGCCGGCGCCCGACAGCAGCGACTCCAGGTGCTCCAGCATCGGCGGGATCACCAGCTCGAATCCGTAGCTGCGGGCCAGGTCGAGCAGCTTGCGCCGCAGTTCCTCGATGCGCCGCGCTTCGGACGGCAGGACATCGGCGATGTGCTCGGGCAGTAGCCAAGCAGACGTCATGAGAATGCTGGAGGGGTTAAAACCAGGATTGTACCGATGTGTCCCGCACCGCAGACGATTGTTTCGTGCGGGGCGGCACGCTGGCGGCTGCCAGCAACGGGCATTCGGGCAAGCCAGCCTTCGCGGCGGCGGGGCGCGGCGGGCGCCGGCCCGGGGGGTCAGGGCCCGAAAACGAGCAGGATCAGGGTGCCGGCGAGCAGGCTGGACAGCCCCAGCAGCCGGATCTGCGCGTCGCTCAGCTGCAGGGCCCGCTCGAACACCCGGCGCCAGGCACCGGGGTTCAGGAACGGCAGCAGGCCCTCGAGGATCAACACCAGCGCGACGGCGCTGACGAGGATCAGCAACGTCATCTCAGTGCTTCTTGGCGGCGGCCGCGTCGGCCGTCCCGCCGGCGCCGGTACCGGAGCCGCGCATGGCCTTGAAGAAGTCGGAGCTGGAATCGACCACCACGACGTCCGACTTCTTGTTGAAGCTGGCGCGATAGGCCTCGAGGTTGCGGTAGAACTGGGCGAACTTCGGGTCGCGGCCGAAGGCCTCGCCGTAGATCTGCGTGGCCTGCGCGTCCGCGTCGCCCTTGGTCTTCTGCGCGTCGAGCTGGGCCTCGGACAGGATCACCGCGACCTGCTTGTCGGCATCGGCGCTGATCTTCTCCTTGATGGCGCCGCCCTCGGAACGCGCCAGGTTGGCCACCTGGGCGCGCTCGGCCTTCATGCGGTTGTAGACCGAGGTGGTGACCTCCGGCACGAAGTCCACCCGCTTGATGCGCACGTCGATGATGTCGATGCCGAACGACTTGGATTCCACCTCCAGGCGATCCTTGACGTTCTTCATGATCTGGGCACGTTCGTCGGACAGCACGCCGCGCACCGTGTGCTTGGTGATCTCCTCGTTGAACGTCGCCTGCGTGACGGCCGCCAGGCGGATCTCGAGGTTGCGCTGCTCGCCGGAGTTGTTGCGGATGAACTGGCGCGCGTCGTTGATGCGCCACTTCACCAGCCAGTCGATGACCAGGCTCTTCTTCTCGGCCGTGAAGATCGGGCCGGGCGTCGGGTTGTCCAGGGTCTGGATGCGCTTGTCCAGCATCGAGACGGTCTGCACCAGCGGCCAGTTGAAGTTCAGGCCCGGCTCGGTGATGACGGACTTGATCTCGCCGAAGGTCTTGATGACGGCCACCTTGCGCTGGTCGACGATGAACAGCGACGACGAGGCCACCAGGGCGGCGATGATCGCGATGCCGATCGCGAGGAAGATTCGATTCATGGCGTCGGCTCCTCAGCGGGTGTCGCGGTCGCGGCTGCGGGCGTTGTCGCGCGAGCGGGCGTCGTTGGCATCGTTGGGCGTCACGGTGACCGTCGCGGCGGCGGCGCTCGCGTCGGTCGGCGACGGCGCGGCCGGCGCGGGCGCGGCGCCGGCGGACGGCTGCGCGAGCTTGTCCAGCGGCAACTGGATGAGGTTCGTGCCGTTGTGCGTGTCGACCATCACCTTCGTGACGTTGGAGTACACCGCCTGCATCGCGTCGATGTACATGCGGTCGCGCGTGACGGCCGGCGCCTTCTGGTACTCGGCGTAGACCGCCTTGAAGCGGTCGGAGTCGCCCTGCGCCGCGTTGACGATGCGTGCCTTGTACGCCAGCGCATCCTCGCGCAGGCGCGCGGCATCGCCTTGCGCCGCGGGGATCACGCGGTTGGCGTAGGCCTGGCCCTCGTTCTTGAGCGCCTCGCGATCGACGCCGGCCTTGAGGGCGTCGCTGAACGCCTGCTGCACCGGATCGGGCGGATTGACCGCCTCGATGTTGACGTTGACGATCAGGATGCCGGCGTTGAGCGCGTCCAGCTGCTGCTGGATCGACTTGACCAGCGACGCCGTCAGCGCGGCGCGCTGCTCGTACAGCACGGAGTCGATGCGGCTGTTGCCGACGATCTCGCGCACCGCCGACTCGGCGGCCTGCGTGACCGCCAGCTTCGGGTTGTTGTTCTCGTACAGGTAGGCCCGCGCGTCCTTCAGGTTGTACTGCACGCTGAAGCGCACGTCGACGATGTTCTCGTCCTGCGTCAGCATGGCCGAATCGGACATGGCCGCGGACGAGGAGCCGGCGCCCGCGCCGATCTCCACCGTCGTGGTCTGCGTGAAGTTGACCGTCTCATTGGCCTGGATCGGGTACGGCCAGCGCCAGCCCCAGCCGGCGCCCACCGTGTGGCTGTAGCGGCCGAAGGTGGTGACGACGGCCTGCTGGCCTTCCTGCACGATGAACGAGCCGCTGAACAGCCACACGACCACCACGATCAGCGCGATGGCCATGACACCCATGCCGGCGCTGCGGGCATCCGGCTGGAAGCCGTTGCCCGGGTCGCCGCCGCCACCGCCGCCGCGCTTGCCCACGCCGAAGAACGACGAGAGCTTGCGGGTGAAGTCACGCCACATCTCCTCGAGGTCGGGCGGCCCTTCCGGGTTCTGCGCCATGAAGACGCCCAGGAGTTTGCGCAGCAACGAGCGCCGGCGCGCGGGCGGCACCGATGTCGGGGAGGTGTTCTCGGGCATGTTCATGCGGAAGAAGATGGGGACGCCAGCGGATTTTGGAAGCCGTCGTCGCCGGCATTGTCGTCCAGGTCGGGCCGGGAAAAGCGTGCGTCGCGCTCGAAGTCCTCCTCGGGCGCGTCGCGGCTGGCGATCAAGGCGTCGGCGATGGCCTGGCGCAGCGCGTCCAGCCCCTCGCCGTTCAGGGCGCTGACGAACACGCGCGGCGTGCGCAGCCCGCGGTCACCTTCGATCTCGTCGACCAGCGACTCGGGGCGCTGAGCGACGTCCAGGCGATCGAGCTTGTTGTAGACGAGGACCTGCGGCACCTCGTCGGCGCCGATCTCGTGCAGCACGCGCTGCACCTCCTC
>DATCRO010000923.1:0-3473 GCA_036569025.1 Burkholderiaceae bacterium | reverse complement strand
GTCCGGACGTGGCGCTCAGCGGCGGCCTGCGCCTGGCGGCAGCGGCGATGCCGGCCCGCGCGCGTGACGACGCTTCCACGTGGATCGTGCCGGGCCTGGGCACCGAGAACCCCGCGGCGATCGCCCGGCGCCTGGCGCGGGAGGACGCGCTGCGCGCGATGGCGGCGCTGCGGCGCCATGTCGATCGCGGCGGCCGCGTGGCGGCGTCGTGTTCGGCCGTGTTCCTGCTGCAGGCCGCGGGCCTGCTGGCCGGCCGGCGCGCGACCACGTCCTGGTGGCTGGCGCCGGAGCTGCGCCGCCTGGAGCCGGCGTGCGACGTCGACGCCGACCGCATGGTGTGCGAGGACGGCCCGCTGACGACCGCGGGCGCGGCGCTGGCGCAGTCGGACCTGATGCTGCACCTGCTGCGCAGCCGCTTCGGCGTGGCGCTGGCCGATGCCGTGGGTCGGGTGCTGCTGATCGACGGCCGCCAGGCGCAGGCGCCGTTCGCGCTGCCGGCCATGATGGCCAACGGCAGCGAGCTCGTGCGCCGGCTGACGCGGCGCATCGAGGCGGCCCTGCCCCATCCGCCCAGCGTCGCGCAGCTGGCCGCGGAGCAGGCGATGTCCTCGCGCACGCTCGCGCGTCACGTGCGCGCGGCGACCGGACGCGGCCCCCTGGCGCTGGTGCAGGGCGTGCGCCTGAACCACGCGCGCCACCTGATCGAGTCGAGCCGGTTGACGATCGCGCAGGTGGCCGAACGCGTCGGCTACGAAGACGCGACGGCGCTTCGGCGCCTGATGCGCAAGGCGGCCGGCGCGGCGCCGAGCCGCTTCAGGGCGTCATGGCCGGACCCGGCCTGAGCAAGGCTCAGGTCTGGGCGTCGAGGCGCGCGATCAGCGGCGCCAGTTCGGCGAAGTCGGTCTTGCCGACCCAGCGCCGCACGATCTCGCCGCGCTTGTTGATGAGCAGCGACGTGGGCGTGTACTGCACGCCGCCGAAGCGATGCGCGATCTCGCCGGTGTTGTCGATGACGACGGGAAAAGGCAGCGCGCGCGACTGCGCGAAGTTCGAGACGAGCGCCGGCGCGTCGTACGACATCGAGACGGCCAGCGTCTCGAAGCCCTGCGGCGAGAAGCGGCGCCAGTTCTCCACCATCGCGGGCATCTCCTCGACGCACGGCGCGCAGTCGGTGGCCCAGAAGTTGACCAGCACCACGTGGCCGCGCAACGAGGCGAGGTCGCCGTGGCGGCCGTCCAGCAAGGTGTAGGAGACGGCGGGTGCCTGTTCGACCCGGCTGCAACCGGCTAGCATCACGGTCGACAGACCGGCGCCCGAAGCGAGCAGCACGAAAGCGAGCGGTGCGAGGGCGCGAACGAATCTCATCGGAGTCCACGATGCAACGACGTCAGTTTACGCCGGCCCTGGCCACGGTGTTCCTCGCCCGCGCGTCCTGCCTCGCGCTGCTGGCCGAGGCCACCAGGGCCTTCGCGCTCGACGAGACCGAGGCCGCCTCGGGCGTGCGCGCCGCGCTCGAGCGCGGGGCCGACAGCGCGGTGTCGCTGCTGGGCAAGCCCGGCGGCTTCCTCGACAACCCGCAGGTGCGCATCCCGCTGCCCGGCGCGCTGGAACGCGCGGCCTCGATGCTGCGCGCCATCGGGCAAGGCCATCGCGTGGACGACCTGGTCAACTCGATGAACCGCGCCGCGGAGCAGGCGGTGCCGGCCGCCAGGCCGCTGCTCCTGAACGCCGTGCACGCGATGTCGGTGGAGGACGCAGTGAAGATCGTGCGAGGCGGCGACACCTCGGTCACCGATTTCTTCGCCGCCAAGACGCGCGCCCCGCTGGGCGAGAAGTTCCTGCCGATCGTCACCACCGAGACGCAGAAGGTGTCGCTCGCCGCCAAGTACAACGCCGTCGCGAGCAAGGGCTCCGCGTTCGGCCTGGTCAAGCCCGAGGACGCGAACGTCGAACAGTACGTCACGCGCAAGGCGCTCGACGGCCTGTACTTCATGATCGGGCAGGAAGAAAGGAAGATCCGCGCGGACCCGGTGGCCACCGGCAGCGCGCTCCTCAAGGCGGTGTTCGGCGGACGCTGAGCCGCCCGCCGGCGGATCGCTCAGGCGGTGCGCGACAGCTCGAAGATCAGCGCCGACGGCAGCGACTGCATCACCGCGTCGCGGCCGATGCGCGCGCCGTCGTTGCCCTGCGTCGACAGCTGCAGCGCGCTGCCTTCCATCGTGATCTCGATGAACACGAAGGTGGGCATCTCCGCGATGATCCCGTTGCGCAGCTTCTGGAAGCGGTCGTTGGCGAGCAGCGACTCGAAGATGATCGCGTGCGGCAGCGCGTCGCGGCAGAACTCCTCGGCCTCGTCCACGCTGCCGACGAAGTCGACCAGCAGGCCCATGTGGCGGATCGCCTCGCGGATCAGCGAGCGGTTGTCGCGCGTGCTCGCAACGACCAGCACGTGGCTGCCGGCCAGCGGCTTGGAGTTGTCCGACACGCCGAAGCCCTGGTCGATCTCGACGACGCTGACGCCCTCGATCTCGTCGTGCACGGTGCGCGGGAACTCGATCGTGAGCGTCGTCTCGGCGTCCGACACCGTGCGATCGAGCACCAGGTTCAGCGTCCACGAGATCTGCTGCACGAGGCGCCAGGCCATCGTGTCGAGCGAGGGCAGCGGCGTGCCCACCGGCGTCAGGCGGTCGGTGGCGTCGGAACTGGCATGCGGGAAGCGCACGCTGATGCGGGCGTAGGGCGGCCAGGCCTTGATGTCCAGCTTGAATTCGAGCTTGCCCTGCGCCAGGTCCAGGCTCCAGTCGACCACCGCCTGCAGCAGCGAGTGCAGCAGCGTGGCGTCGGCCACGACCTCGGCAGGCTTGAGCACCTGGCTCAGCTCGACCTGGCGGGCGGCGGCCTCGCGGCCGCGCTGCAGCAGCACCTCGCGCAGCATCTGCGTGACGCTGACCTGTTCCGGCGACAGGCGGATGCGGCCCGACGCGAAGCGGGCCAGTTGCTGGCCGATCATGCCGGCGCGCCGGGCGCGTTCGATCTCCTCGCGCAGCATGCGCAGGCCGGCCCGGTCGATCTTGCCGGTCGTGGCCAGCACGGTGACGCGTTCGAGCGCCGCCGACAGCGGCAGGCCGACCTCCGTACCGATCTGGCCGATGATC
Organism: Burkholderiaceae bacterium; assembly: GCA_036569025.1. Lineage (GTDB taxonomy): Bacteria > Pseudomonadota > Gammaproteobacteria > Burkholderiales > Burkholderiaceae_C > Scleromatobacter. Next base: position 318 of record DATCRO010000923.1, on the reverse strand, counting down.
TCGCGCCAGTGGCCCTCGTCCGGCTGCGCCGGCGCCTTGTCGGAAGCCTGATCGGTCATGATGGAGCGGCTCGAAGCCAAAGTCATTGCCATGTTCTTTCCCTCCGCGCGCGCGGCGCGCGACACCGGACGTGCACCGCGCAAACGGCGTTTCGCCAGTTACAAATTGTAGCAAACTGCATCCTGATGATCCGCATATTGCCCACCGGCGAGGGCTGGTTCCATCCCCCAGGAGGGTGAAAACGGCCCGGTTGCCCCGCGCTTCCACTCCCATGATGACCCGATGCCCGACGAAAAACATTCGGATACACCCGTTGAC
>DATCRO010000922.1:0-8109 GCA_036569025.1 Burkholderiaceae bacterium | reverse complement strand
GGCGGTCCGGCGCCTTGCGGGCAGCCGGCGTCCGCCGGGTCGGGACAGGCAACTGGCGATTCTGCCAAGCGGCACGCCCCCCGGCGCCGGCGCGGCCGCGCGCGAACGCGGCCGGCGTGCGGAAAGTCGCTTCAATCCTGCATGCGCATCAGCGTGTTGATGCTCACGGCCGATTCCAGCAGCCGCGGCAGCAGGCGCTTGCGCATCTGGTCGGGCGGCATGCGCTGGTCCTGCGCGCTGACGTTGATCGCCGCCACGACGCGCCCGTTGCGGTTGACGATGGGCGCGGCCATCGACACCAGGCCCTCCTCCAGCTCGCCGTGCACCAGCGCGTGGCCCTCGCGGCGCACGCCGTCCAGCACGGCCAGCAACGCATCGACGTCGGTGACGGTGCGTGCCGTGCGCGCGGGCCTCGGCGCGCGCTCCAGCCGGGCGCGGCGCTCGGTCTCCGGCAGCCCGGCCAGCAGCACGCGGCCCATCGCCGTGCAGTACGCCGGCAGGCGGCTGCCCGGGCCCAGGCTGATCGCCATGATCTTCTTGGCCGGCACGCGCAGCACGTAGACGATGTCGTCGCCGTCCAGCACCGCGGCGGACGACGATTCGTGGATGTCCTGCACCAGCTCCTCCATCACGGGCTGCGCGAGGTGCCACACCGGCTGCGAGCTGAGGTAGGCGAAGCCCAGCTCCATCACGCGCGGCGTCAGGCGGAACAGCCGCCCTTCCGTCTCGACATAGCCCAGCTGCTGCAGCGTCAGCAGGATGCGCCGCGCGCCGGCGCGCGTGAGGCCGCTGCGCTCGGCGGCGCTCGTGAGCGTCTGCGCGGGCGCGTCGGCGCCGAAGCTGCGCAGCACCGCCAGGCCGCGGGCGAACGACTGCACGAAGGCGTCGCCGGGGCGCGGGCCGGCGGCGTCCGGGGATTCGTCGGCGGGAGCGGGGGATTCGTCGGCCATGCGGCGATTCTCCCTCGCCGCCTTCGCGACATGCCCGATGCAGGCTCGCGCGCGACGAGCGCCCCGGAAGGACCCGATGACCGACGGCCGCTCGCCGGCCGCACGGCGGCTCGCGCGATGTGCGGGGCCCGCACGCGCAGACGCGCTCCCGGCACCCGTGACCGTTGGCAACGCCAATTGACGCCTCCGGCGCGCGATGCGTAAATCCACGGGCCTGCTGTCGCGCTGGACGCGCACGGCCGTCCCTGTCACCGCCCTGCAAGTCCGCCGCGCCATGCCACTGTTCCGCCTGAAGCCCTGCCCGCTGCCCGTCGCATCGCTCGCCCTCATGGCGCTGCTCACCGCCTGCGGGGGCGGGTCGCCCACCGGCAGCACGACGCCCGTGCCGCCCGCAGCCACGTACACGGCGGCCTCCGGCGTCGCCCAGAAGGGGCCGATGGCCGCCGGATCGACGGTCACCGCGCAGGAGCTCGGGCTGAACCTGTCGGCCACCGGCAACCACTACGGCTACACCACGGACGCCACCGGCGCGTTCACGCCGTCCGACAAGTACGCCTCGCAATACCTGTCGCTGACGGCCTCGGGCAGCTACGCCGACGAGGTCACCGGGCAGTCGTCCGACGGCGCGGTCACGCTGCAGTCGTACGCCGACCTGAAGGCCGAGCAGGTCGTCAACGTCAACGTGCTGACGACGCTGGCCTTCACGCGCACCAACACGCTGCTGAACACCAACGGCATGACGTTCGCCGCCGCCCGCGCGCAGGCCGAGACCGAGGTCCTGGCCGCGTTCGGCATCGTGCTGCCCGCCTCGCCCGGCGCGTTCGGCACCCTCGACGCCGGCGCCGGCACCGACGGCGGCAGCCTGCTGGCGGCGCTGTCCAGCGTCGTCGTGCAGGGACGCGCCTCGGCGGACGTCGGCGCGCTGCTCGCGTCCCTGCAAGCCGATATCAACGCGCATGGCGCCGCCATCAGCGCCGCCAGCCAGCAGGCGCTGGCCGTCAGCGAACAGGCGCTCAACCTCAACGCGGTCGCCGCGCACCTGGCCGCGACTTACGGCCGCAGCTTCGACGCCAACCAGCTCGCCCAGTGGATCGACCAGGACGGCGACGGCGTCGTCGCGCGCGACGAGTTCCGCGTCGACGGCGCCGCGGCGGGCGCGAGCTTCACGCTGCCGGCCGACTTCGTCACGGCGCATGCCGGCGCGGCCATCAGCGCCAGCGCGGGCCAGCTCACGGTCAACGGCACGGCCGCCAGCGGCGCCGTCACGCTCGCCGCGGGCGACACCGTGGCGCTCGCCGCGCCCGGCACGCTGGCCGACGGCGTGCTGAAGATCTACCTGCAGGCGGGCGGCGCGCGCATCGGCCGCGTCACCTTCGTCAAGGGGCTGACGTCCATCGCCATCACGCCCACCACCGGCACGCTGCCGCTGGGCATCTCGCAGCGCTTCACCGCCACCGGCACCTACGCGGACGGCCACTCGGCCGACATCTCGGGCGCGGTTACCTGGACGTCGAGCGCGCCCGCCATCGCCGACATCGGCGCCGCCACGGGCCTGGCCGACGCGCTGACGCTGGGCGACACGACGATCACCGCCACGTCCGGCGCCGTCAGCGGCACGCTGCCGCTCACGACGATCGCGGCCACGGTCAAGTCCATCGTCATCGCGCCCGATTCGCTGCTCACCGGCATCGGCATCACGCGCCACTTCACGGCCACCGGCACGTTCTCGGACGGCAGCACCGGCGACGTCACCGCCAGCGCCACCTGGTCGACCCAGACGCCCGGCATCGCCACGGTCAGCAACGGCGCGGCCATCGGGCTGGCGGCCGGCGCCACCAGCGTGACGGCCCGCATCGGCAACGTCACGGCCGGCGCCGTGATCGCGGTGTCGACCGACACCTGGACCGCCGCGCCCCGGATGCCCACCGAGCGCGTGTCCGGCCACACCGCCACGCTGCTGGCCGACGGCCGGCTGCTGCTGGCGGGCGGCGTGAAGTCCAGCGGCGGCACCGCCGCGGCCGACCTGTTCGACCCGGCCACGTCCACCTGGACGCCGGCCGCGCCCATGGGCGTGATGCGCTCGTCGCACACGGCCACGCTGCTGCCCGACGGCCGCGTGCTGGTGACGGGCGGCTCGACGGTGTCGACCTCGGCATCGCAGGGCTACGTCAACAACGCCAGCGCCGAGATCTACGACCCGGTCGCCAACACGTGGACGGCCACGCCGCCGATGAGCGTCGCGCGCTCGCACCACTCGGCCACGCTGCTGGCCGACGGCACGGTGCTGGTCGTGGGCGGCGAGAACGCGGCCTACCTGGTCGAGGCCAGCGCCGAGATCTACGACCCCGCCGCCAACACCTGGACGGCGCCGCGCGCCATGCCGCTGGCCGCGCGCTCGCAGCACACGGCCACGCTGCTGGCCGATGGCAAGGTGCTCGTGGCCGGCGGCTTCGACATCGTCGCCGGCGTGCTCACCCCGCTGGCCAGCGCCGAGCTGTACGACCCGGTGCTGCACTCCACCAACACGGTCGTCAACGGCGTAAGCACCACTGTCGTCACCGGCCAGGACTTCACGGCCGCCACCCCGCTGGCCTTCGCGCGCAACGGCCACAGCGCGACGCGCCTTGGCGACGGACGCGTCGTGGTCATCGGCGGCGGCAGCACGCAGACGGAGATCTACGACCCGGTCGCCGCCACCTGGACGACGCAGTCGCCCACCGCCGCCACGCACACCTCGCACGGCGCCGTGCTGCTCCACGACGGACGCATCCTGGTCGTCGGCGGCACGCAGTTCGCGCAACCCGGCGCCGAGCTGTTCGACCCGTCCACCGGCCAGTGGACGGCCGCGTCGCAGATGCTGGTGGCGCGCGGCAATCCCACCGCCACGCTGATGCCCGACGGCTCGGTGCTGGCCTGCGGCGGCGCGCTGGACAGCGCGGGCATCGACTGCGAGGAATGGTGGTGACGCGCGCGCCGGCGCACGCCCGTCGCGCCGGCCGGCGAGCCTGAGCGGCCGGCCCGCGGCGAACGGCAGCGGCGCCACGAACCTGGGGGGATGCCGGCGCCGCGGGTCACGCGCACCGGGCAGGCGAGCGCTGCGCGCTGCCGCATGCCGCGTTGTAGGGATAGTGCCTTGGCGGGACGGAGAGGATCGTCGCGGTCCTCTGCCCTCAACCAAGGAGCCTTCCATGGCAGCTACCCTGCAAGCCTTCGTCAGCGCGCTCGACGACGATCCCTACTGCGGCACGAAGCCGCCGCACTGGCCCTTCGGTCCGCTGCGCGCGGGCACGATCCAGGAGATCATTGCCACGCGAGAAGCCGAAGTCGCGATCAATCCGCAGCCGCTGCCGCCGATCGCGCGCGACACCGCCGCGGCCGCATTCCAGCAGGTGCGGCTGTTCCAGCTCGGGCGCTCGCTGCAGGCGCGCAGCGGCGCCGTCGCCGAGATGGGCGGCCAGATCAGCGGCTTCGCCTCGGAGATGTTCGACGGCACCTGCGGCAGCGTGCCGCTGAGCGTGCTGATCGCCTGGCTGCTGCACCACAACCCGCCGCCGCCGCAGCCCTGGTGGCTGGAGGAGATGTCGCAGGTCGTGAGCCAGCTGAACCTGGCCGCGCGGATGGAAGGCAACGTGGGCGGGGCGATCCAGCACGCGGCGCTGACCACGCTCAAGGAGCAACTGGGCGCGCTGCGCGGGCAGAAGGCGCAACAGGCCCGCTGAAGGCCCCGCGGGCGTGCGCAGCGAGCGCGCGCCCGCCCGAAACGACGACGCCGGGCATGCCCGGCGTCGTCCATGTCGATCGGCGCATCCGCGCCGTGGACGACCGCGTCCCGCGGACCGCCGCCGCCGCTCGCCGCGGGCCGCGCCTCAGCGGTGCGTCGCGCCGGCCTCGGGGCGGTGGATGACCACGGTGCGGTGCGCCTCTTCCTCGTCCGCCGCGTCGGCCTGGAATTCCGTCTCGAGCTGGTCGAGCAGGCTGCTCAGTTCGTGATCGGCGACGTCGCGCCACAGGCCGATGCGCTTGGCGCGCAGCTCGGGCTTGCGCAGCATCGCGTCGATGTCGAACACGAAGCCGGTCGCGCGGCGCAGCGCGAACCGGATGCGGTTGCGCAGGATTTCCTGGTTGGGCGTCAGAAGCTGGTCCATCGTCGTTCCCTCCCGCGCTTGCCGGCCGCTTCGCCCCTCACCCCTGAGGAACGCGTCCTTCGCCGTTGCGCGATTTGTTGATGCCAGTCTAGGCTCGCCACGGCGTTTTGGGGTGGGACAGAACTCCCCAAGATGGGGGTGGTCGCCTCTCCAACGGTCATTCGAGCGTGCGAAAGTGCGCAGCTTTCGCACTCAATCCCAAGTTCGATTTTCCGTAGCGTCGGGGGCCCTCCCGAAGCCGCTTTCCATCGGTGCCGGCAGGCCCATTGACCCGTCCCTTCTTGCACCGGAAAACGGCCGAAGAACACGCGTCGAATCGAGACCCGACAAGAAGCAAAAAGCCCCTGACTCCGTCCGGATTCAGGGGCCTCGCATGTTCTGGTGGCCTGGGGCGGAATCGAACCACCGACACGCGGATTTTCAATGCCCGCAGATTTCCTTGTGGATCAACCACTTGGGCGGCATCCGATCTACAAACCGCGCGCCGAGCATGTGGAGCCGTCTCCGCGGGAGTTTCCGAGTCGGGGCGATTTGTAGACGACGATCATACGCGAATCGATGGAGCGCGGCTCTCTGAACTGCGCAAGCGCCAACCGCGCCTCTTCAGCCCGCTTGTTCGCCTCCGCGATCTGAACAGCTCTCTCGGCGTTTTCAGCCCGCGTGAGCTTGAGCGCGCCCCACGTCGTGATTCCGACCGCGGCGGCGGCCAGGGCCGCCACAATCAACGAAACGATCATTGCGGTTTCCCACGAGTGCAGCTCGAAACCTAGCAACATGCATTTGTCCTTCCTGGCGCGCCCATTAGCTCGAGCCAGCGCTCCAACGTCCTCGGCCTGGTTGGTATTCATGCTTTCACGCGCTCAGGCACTTCGATAGCTAGTTAATCCAGATATCCAGTGGCGCAAATTCACCGATGTAGCGCTTTATGCTCGCATGGCCTATCGCCATGCCCACGCTCGTGAGCTGATAGCGCCCCAGAGCGTGATGTTTCGCATCGGCGGCGCTCCATGCAGCGAAGATGTCGCTCATAAAAGGCGCGGCCTCCACCATTTTGGATTGCACCTTGTCATGGGGCATGGAATAGGACTTGAAGAGCGCGGTTGCTCGTACTTTCTCCTCCTGCGACAACCCGACCGCGGCGCATTTCGCGTCAAAGTCCTCATCGTTAAGCGCGTTTACTTGGAAGCGTGTCGGATCGTCCATGCAGGGAATGATCAGCATCGCCTTACCTGCGTCCGAAAGCTGCGCCTGTTCGAGTGCGGCTTGCTCGAAGCCAATGGTGAACAGACCAGGGTATGTGCGCGACAGAACGTCAGGCAGCGAAGATGCCGCAAGCGAATCGGTAGTGCAGCCCGTGAACGCGAGATGATTGAACGTGGACGCACTATTCGAGAAGCCAGCTGCGGCTTGCTCCATCGAACGCTGGAAATGTGCACCTAGTTCCGCAATGTGAGGGATGCCATTCATGCGTCTCACGTTACGAAAGAAGAAGACAACCGCAAGGGTCGCCGTCTGCGCGCTGGTGAGCTTGGGTGCTGTCCGAAGCGCCTCGTTCAATACAAGTTGAAGAATCGTCCTCGATCGCTCCTTCGTACGGTCGACTAGAAGATCGACTAGTAGATCGCTGAGCTCTTTGTCGCCTGCCTTTGCGTGCTCCTTTTGAACGGAGAACAAGGCATCTTGAAAATCAGGCTCGCGGGCCTGATTGAGCCCCTCAGGATTTTCCGTCTGTAGCTTCTCAAGGAATGCCGTCGTAACCTCCTCGCACCGCTGCCGGGCCACTTCGGCTGCTTCCGCCTTGAACTCCATCAGATTTGCGCGAAACAAGTCATGCGCGATCTGCCGAGCCTCAGAAGCCGAGACCCCCTGTATCAGTACGACGTCGCGGCCAGCTTGGTATGCAGTACTCGATTCGGCAACCGATTGACTCTGCCTCTCAGGCATCGTCGCCTGCTCGATTCCCGGAGTTCTTGATGTCTCGCCCGGCCTGGAAAGCCTGGGAACCTCCGGTGACGCGTTGAGACTGTCCGCTCGCACTGCTTTCTGGCGCCAGAAACGTGGCAAGGAAAGCGCCCAAAGTCGTCGCAGCAATGATCCAGGCTTCAATCTTTGGCTCCTTGTAGACCCAAACCGCTGCCAGGACAAATGCGATCAAGCTCACCCACCGAACCAATGCCTTCATTGACCAATCCCCTTGGTTTGTAGAAAACAGGCCGGAATTGTAGAAAAGCCCCGGACAGCTGAACTGTACGGGGCTTCCTATGAAATTGGGTGGTGGCCTGGGGCGGAATCGAACCACCGACACGCGGATTTTCAATCCGCTGCTCTACCAACTGAGCTACCAGGCCGTCTTCTTCAGACTTGCTTCGCCGAGCGATCAGCGAAGCCCGCTAGTCTAGCAGAGTTTGGGGGTGCCGAACCGCCGGCCGGGGAAATTTTCTGGAGAGGAGGCTCAGCCGCCCGCGCCGCGCTTGCCGCGCGACAGATCGACGCCCAGTTGCTTGAGCTTGCGGTACAGGTGGGTGCGCTCCAGGCCGGTCTTCTCGGCGACGCGGGTCATCGAGCCGTTCTCGCGGGCGAGGTGGAACTCGAAGTAGCTCTTCTCGAAGGCGTCGCGGGCCTCGCGCAGGGGGCGGTCGAGGTCGAAGCTCTGTTCGGGCTGTGGGCCCAGGTTCAGCGGGGCGGCGGGCTGCAGGCCGAGGCCGCCGGTCATCGCGGCTTCGACGGTCATCGCGTCGGGGCGGTAACCGCCGTTGCCTTGGAGCATGGCGGCCTGGACGTCGGCGGCGGCAGCCGGACGCGAGGACGGGCGGGCAAGGCCCTGCTCGACGGCGCGCAGCAGCTTCTGCAGGGTGATCGGCTTCTCGAGGAACGCGATGGCGCCGTACTTGGTGGCCTCGACGGCGGTGTCGATGGTGCCGTGGCCGCTCATCATGATGACCGGCATGTTCAGTTGCGCCGTGGCGCCCCATTCCTTGAGCAGCGTGATGCCGTCGACGTCGGGCATCCAGATG
>DATCRO010000921.1:0-8503 GCA_036569025.1 Burkholderiaceae bacterium | reverse complement strand
AGCTCACGCCCAGGCCGCAGGTGGCGCGCTGCATCATGGCCAGCTTCTCGGACGTGCGCCACGCCGGCGACGCGGTGGCGGCCATCATCGCGGACGGCCTGATCCCCGCCGGGCTCGAGATGATGGACAAGCCGATGACGGCCGCCGTCGAGGCCTTCGTGCACGCGGGCTACGACCTCGACGCCGCCGCGATCCTGCTGTGCGAGAGCGACGGCACGCCCGAGGAAGTCGAGGAGGAGATCCTGCGCATGGAGGCCGTGCTGGTGCGCGCCGGCGCCACGCGGCTGGAGATCAGCGCCAACGAGGCGCAGCGCCTGAAGTTCTGGAGCGGCCGCAAGAACGCGTTCCCCGCGTCGGGCCGGCTGAGTCCCGACTACATGTGCATGGACTCGACGATCCCGCGCGCGCGGCTGGCCGACATGCTGCTGGCCATCGCCGACATGGAAAGGAAGTTCGGCCTGCGCTGCTGCAACGTGTTCCACGCCGGCGACGGCAACCTGCACCCGCTGATCCTGTTCGACGCCAACCAGCCCGACGAACTCCACCGGGCCGAGGCCTTCGGCGCCGAGATCCTGGAGCTGTCGGTGGCCATGGGCGGCACCATCAGCGGCGAGCACGGCGTGGGCGCCGAGAAGCTCAACTCGATGTGCGTGCAGTTCTCCGAGACCGAGCGCGCGCAGATGCTGGCGCTCAAGGCGGCCTTCGACCCGCAGGGGCTGCTGAACCCGGGCAAGGTCATCCCGACGCTGCACCGCTGCGCCGAATACGGGCGCATGCACGTCAAGCGCGGCGCGCTCGCCTTCCCCGAGCTGGAACGTTTCTGACGGAAAGAATGAACGACACCCTGATCGGCCTGGCCGAACGCGTGCGCCAGGCCGCCGCCGCCAAGGCCATCCTGCGGATCCGCGGCGGCAGCACCAAGCAGGCCATGGCCGGCGTCATCTCCGACGCCGCGACGCTGGACATGCGCGCCTATTCGGGCATCGTCGACTACGCGCCCAGCGAGCTCGTCATCACGGCGCGCGCCGGCACGCCGCTGGTCGAACTCGAGCGCGTGCTGGCCGAGCGCGGCCAGTGCCTGCCGTTCGATCCGCCGCGCTTCGCCGATGCCGACGGCAGACTCGCGGGCACCGTCGGCGGCATGGTCGCCTCCGGCCTGGCCGGGCCCGGGCGCGCGGCCGTCGGCGGCGTGCGCGACTACGTCCTGGGCGTGCTGCTGCTCAACGGCCGCGGCGACCTGATGCACTTCGGCGGCCAGGTGATGAAGAACGTCGCCGGCTACGACGTCGCGCGCCTGACCGCGGGCTCGTGGGGCGCGCTCGGCGCGATCTGCGAGGTCTCGCTGAAGGTGCTCCCGAGGCCGGTGGCCACGACCACGCTGCGCTTCGACATGCGCCAGGCCGAGGCGCTGGAGAACCTGCACGCCTGGGCCGGCCAGCCGCTGCCGCTCAACGCCAGCGTGTGGTGGCGCGAGACGCTCGCGATCCGCCTGCGCGGCGCCAACGCGGCGGTCGCGTCGGCGGTCAAGCGGCTGGGCGGCGAGGTCATCCCGCAAGAGATCGGCGACGCGTTCTGGGAAGGGCTGCGCGACCAGCGCGACGAGTTCTTCATCGAGGCCCGCGAGGCCGCGGCGCGGGAGAACAGCGCGCTGTGGCGGCTGTCGCTGCCGCCCACCACGCCGGTGCTGCCGTCCTTCCTCGACACGCTGATCGAGTGGGGCGGCGCGCAGCGCTGGATCGTCGCGCCGGCCGAGGACACGCTCGTCATGCACCGCGCCGAGCGCGCCGGCGGCAGCGCATTCCGCGTCAGCGGCGGCGTGGGCGACGGCGCGGGCTACGCCACGCCGCTGGCGCCCGCGCTGCTGGCCATCCACCGCCGCCTGCGCGATTCGTTCGATCCCCACCGCGTGTTCGTCCCGGGGCGCCCGATGCGCTTCCAGGATTCCTGAGCTTCCATGCAGACCAACCTTTCCCCGGAATTCGCCGGCACGCCCGACGGCCAGGAGGCCGAGGGCATCCTGCGCAAGTGCGTGCACTGCGGCTTCTGCACGGCCACCTGCCCGACGTACCAGCTGCTGGGCGACGAGCTCGACGGCCCGCGCGGCCGCATCTACCTGATGAAGCAGGTGCTCGAGGGCGCCGAGCCGACGCGCGCCACGCAGTTGCACCTGGACCGCTGCCTGACCTGCCGCAACTGCGAGAGCACGTGCCCCTCGGGCGTCGAGTACGGCAAGCTGGTGGACATCGGCCGCCGCGTCGTCGACGCCAAGGTGCAGCGGCCGGCCGGCGAACGCTTCACGCGCTGGCTGCTGCGCGAGGGCATCACGTCGCCGCTGTTCGCGCCCGCGATGAAGCTGGGCCAGGCGGTGCGCCCGCTGCTTCCGCAGTCGCTCAAGGCCAAGGTGCCGGTCCGGCCCGATGCGGCCACCGCCGCGCGGCACGGCCTGTGGCCGCAGCGCACGCACGACCGCAAGGTGCTCATGCTGGCCGGCTGCGTGCAGCCCGCGATGAAGCCCAACATCAACGCGGCCACCGCGCGCGTGCTCGACCTGGCCGGCGTGCAGGCCGTCACGCCCGACGGCGCCGGCTGCTGCGGCGCGGTGCGCAGCCACGGCGGCGACCACGACGGCGGGCTGGACGACATGCGCCGCAACATCGACGCCTGGTGGCCGTGGGTGGCCGGCCTGACCGACGCCGGCGCGGTCGAGGCCATCGTGATGAACGCGTCGGGCTGCGGCGTCGCCGTCAAGGACTACGGCCACGCGCTGGCGCACGATCCCGACTACGCCGAGAAGGCCGCCCGCGTCAGCGCCCTGACGCGCGACGTGAGCGAGGTGATCGACGGCCTGATGCCGGCGCTGCTGTCGCACTGGAAGGGCGTGCGCGAGCGCCGCGGCGCGGAGTCGCCCGAGCACGCGCCGGGCGTGCCGCTGGTGTTCCATCCGCCGTGCACGCTGCAGCACGGGCAGCAGTTGCGCGGGGGCGTCGAACAGATCCTCGCGGCGTTCGACTTCGACGTGCGCCTGGCCGCGTCCGAATCGCACCTTTGCTGCGGTTCCGCCGGCACGTACTCGGTGCTGCAACCGGCCATCGCCACGCAGTTGCGCGACCGCAAGCTCGCGGCGCTGGCCGCGTCGCAGCCGGATCCGCGCGCCATCGTGTCGGCCAACATCGGCTGCATCTCGCACCTGCAGTCGGGCACCGCGACACCGGTGCGCCACTGGATCGAACTCGTCGACGAGCGGTTGGCCGGATGAGTCCAGCCCGGCCGCCCGAGGGACGAATGCCCCCGCTCGTCGGGGATGCCATAGAGACCGCCGTCGTCCTGAGAAAGCGGTCGCACCGACGGGCCGTCATCCTGCGCGCAGTCGCAGGATCCACGCTGGCGCGTGCGAATCTTCTCGTTCCGCCGTGGATTCCGCGACTGCGCGCGCAATGACGGCCCCTTGACGGCGTCGCGAGATACAGTCGCGGCATGAACTCCCTTTCCGTCAAGTCGCTGCTTCGCCGCATGGCCGTCTTGATCGGATCGTCGACGACGATGGCCGCGGCGACGGCCGGCCCGCCGCAGGGGGTGCCCGACACCCTCGCGCAGCGCATGCAGCCCTGCAGCGCCTGCCACGGCAGGGAAGGGCGGGCCACGCAGGAAGGCTTCTTCCCGCGCATCGCGGGCAAGCCCGCCGGCTACCTGTACAACCAGCTGGACAACTTCCGCAGCGGACGGCGCGCCTATCCGACGATGACGTACTTCGTCGAGCAGATGTCCGACGCGTACCTGCACGAGATCGCCGACTACTTCGCGTCGCTGGACCTGCCCTACGCGCCGCCGCAGACGGCCGGCGCGCCGGCCGACGAGATCGCGCGCGGCGAGGCGCTGGTGCGCCAGGGCGACGCGGCGCACGGCATCCCGGCCTGCGCGCAGTGCCACGGCGCGACGATGACCGGCGTGCTGCCCGCCATCCCCGGTCTGCTGGGCCTGCCGCGCGGCTATCTCGTGGAGCAGTTCGGCGCGTGGCGCACGGGCCAGCGCAAGGCGCTCGCGCCCGACTGCATGGCCCGCGTCGCCACGATGCTGACGCCGGCCGACATCACCGCCGTGGCGACATGGCTGTCGTCGCAGCCGGTGGCCGTGGGGCCGGCGCCCGCCGAGGCGATCGCCCGGCCGCTGCCGCTCGCCTGCGGGAGCGTGCCGCAATGAGGCTGCGCCTGACCTGGCCGCGCGTGATCCTGGCGCTGGCGCTGTTGATCGCCCTGGCCGCGGCGCTGGTCGCCTGGCTCAACCTGCGCGGCGAGGACCCGCTCACGGGCAGCGCCGACTCCTTCGTCGCCACGCCCGAACAGGTCGCCCGCGGCGCCTACCTCGCGCGCGCCGGCAACTGCGCGGCTTGCCACACCGACCGCGGCGGCGCGGCGTTCGCGGGCGGCAAGGGCATCGCCACGCCGTTCGGCACGGTCTACGCGAGCAACCTCACGCCGGACGCGAAGACCGGCATCGGTACCTGGTCGGCCGCGCAGTTCTGGCGCGCGCTGCACAACGGGCGTTCGGCCGACGGGCACCTGCTGTATCCGGCGTTCCCGTACCCGAACTTCACCGAGATCACGCGCCCCGACGCCGACGCGCTGCTCGCGTTCCTGCGCTCGCAGGTGCCCGTGGCGCAGGCCAATCGCGCGCACGACCTGCGCTTCCCGTACAACCTTCAGGCCTCGCTGGCGGTGTGGCGCGCGCTGTTCTTCACGCCGGGCGTCTACGAGCCGCAGCAGGGGCGCTCGCCGCAGTGGAACCGCGGCGCCTACCTGGTGCGGGCGCTGGGCCACTGCGCGGCCTGCCACTCGCCGCGCAACGCTTTCGGCGCGACGCGCGACAGCCTGGAGCTCAGCGGCGGCCTGATCCCGCTGCAGAACTGGTACGCGCCGTCGCTCGCCTCGAGCGCGGAGGCGGGCGTGGCCGACTGGCCGGATGCCGACGTGGCGGCGCTGCTCAAGACGGGCTTCACGCCGCGCGGCGCGGCGCTGGGCCCGATGGCCGAGGTCGTCTTCCGCAGCACGCAATACCTGGACGACGCCGACGTCGCCGCGATGACGGTGTTCCTGAAGTCGCTGCCGCAGGGGCCCGCGCACGCCGTCGTCGCGCCGGCGATCGGCCAGCAGGCGCTCGCGCACGGCGCCGCGCTCTACAAGGACCGCTGCGCGTCGTGCCACGGCGCCGACGGGCAGGGCGGCAGCACCCCGCAGGGCGTCGTCTACGTGCCGCTGGCCGGCAACCGCAAGGTGCTGCTGGAGTCGCCCGCCAACCTGATCCACATCGTCGTCAACGGCGGCTTCCCGCCCACGACGGCAGGCAACCCGAGGCCCTACGGCATGCCGCCGTTCGGGCCGTCGATGAAGGACGAGGACATCGCCATGCTGGCCACCTACGTGCGCACGGCCTGGGGCAACGCGGCGCCGGCGGTGAGTGCGCTGGACGTGCTGGAGGCGCGCTGAGGAGGCGCGCGGGACGAATCGCCGCGGAGCGCCGGCCACGACCGGATCGGCGCGCGGCACAACGGGGAGGGAACCCATGACGACGATGAATCGCTACGCGCCGCCGAAGGCCGCAGTGGAGGACCGGCCGGCCGAGGCCGAGATGTGGCGCGAGGGCAAGGTGCTCGTGATGCGCAAGGGCGGGGCGTTTCCCGACCGCTGCATCAAGTGCAACGCGCCGAGCGTGGAACCGCGGCGGCGCTACCGCCTGACCTGGCACTCGCCCTGGCTCTACCTGCTGATCCTGCTGGCGCTGCTGCTGTACGCCCTCGTGGCGTTCATCGTGCGCAAGACGGCGATCGTGCACGTGGGGCTGTGCGAGCGACACCAGAAGCGCGTGCTGTGGGGGCGCATCATCGGCTGGGGCGGCCTGGCCCTCGAGCTGGCGCTGTTGTGCGCGGCGGCGATGCTGCATGAAGAGCTCTTCGGCATTGCAGCCGGACTCCTGGTGGTGCCGTGGCTGATCGCCAGCGTGGTGGTCAACCGCCTGCTGTTGCCCCAGCGCATCGACGACAAGTACGTGCGCCTGAAGGGCTGCGGGCCGGACTTCCTGCGCTCGCTGCCCGATCGCGGCGGCTACTGAGCCGGCGGCGGCGCCGCGCGCGACGGCGCGAAGGGCGTCGGATCCGGTCCATCCGGTGTTTGTCGCGCCCCGGCGTACTTCAGCCGCCGTTTGACGGCATTCGTCGCATCGCGCTCGCGCGCCGATGCGGGCAGGGCCATTCTCACCCTCGACCGATCGCCCCGCCCGTCGCCAACAGCGACCCGGCGACCGGCCGCCGGTGGTCCTTCCCGCATGGCGCGCCCGCGCCGATGCGCGGCCACGCGCGCGCCCAGCCGATCGCCACGGCCGTCGCCACCAGCGACTTGGCGACCGACTTCCTGGTTCTCCCTCCAATCCGATCCGAGGAGTTCGTCATGAACGTCGTCAAGAGCATCGTCTCCGCTTCCATCGTCGTCGCCGGCGCATTGCTGGCCGGCGCATCCGCCCAGGCGGCCTGCCCCTCCGTCTCGAACGTCCAGGCCCGCATCGTCGAGCACGCCAACGGCGACGACATGGGCGGGCTGCGTTCCTTCGTGTGGAAGACGTCCATCGTCTACCGCATCAACATGGTCGACGTGCGCAACAACCTGGACAAGTGGCGCATGGCGGTCGATTGCCGCGCCGCGGCCGCGGCCGGGCAGCAGGCCGTTCCGGTCGCGGGGCAGGCGCCTGCGGCCGACACGACCGACGCGGCGGGCGTGCACGTCGCCGCGCGTTGAGGCGCGCGCCTCAGACGCGATGGTGCGCGAGCCGCCCGGCGCACCGGTCGTGCCGCCGTGGGCGTCGATCTCGGCGGCGGTGATGGCCGACGCGCCCGGGACGCGGGAGCGTCAGACGTCCACGCCCGCCGCCGCAAGGATGTCGCCCAGCGGCGTCACCTCGCCGCTGTTGCGGGCGCGGTAGCCGGGCAGCGCGTCCACCTCCGAACGGAACGCGTCGCTGCGCAGGATCGCGCGCGCCTGCTCGATCTCGGGCCGCGCCAGCGCGTCGCACCGGCAGACCGCGAAGTAGCGTTCGGTGGCCAGCGGGATGAAGTCCAGCTTGAAATGGCGCGCCGGGCGCTCGAGGCCGAAGCCGGCGTCGGCCATGCCGCTGCCGATGAAGGCGGCTACGGCCGCATGCGTGAACTCGCCGTGCTCGTAGCCGACGATGACGGCCGGGTCGACCCCCGCCTGCGCGAGCAGCGCGTCCAGCAGGAAGCGCGTGCCCGAGCCGCGCTGGCGGTTGATGAAGCGCAAGCCCGGCCGCGCAAGGTCGCCCAGTCCCGCGATGTCCAGCGGGTTGCCCGGGGCGACCATCAGGCCTTGCGTGCGGTCGGTGATGTCGATGACGACGTGCTCGCGCGGATCCAGCCAGCGCGCATGGAACTCCCAGCCGCGCGCCTCGAGCGGGCCGTGCGGCACGTGGAAGCAGGCGAGGTCGCAGGCGCCGTCGTGCAGCGAGGCGGCGGCGCCGAGGCTGTCGGTATAGACGCGCTCGACGTCGACGCCGTCGGCCACCAGCATCGCCATCAGCTTCTCGATGGCGAAGCCATGGCTCGCGTGGATGCGCAGCAGGCGCTGCGGCGGCGCGATGACGCGCTGCAGCTCCACCTCCAGCTCGGAGGCCAGCGTGTCCAGGGCCGGCGCGAGTCGCGCGGCGATGCGGCGGTCGGCCCACACCAGCTTCTCGCCCAGCGGCGTCAGGCGCGATCCGCGGCCACGCTCCATCTGCAGCAGCGGCGCGCCGAACCAGGCTTCGCCGTCGCGGATCGTGTCCCAGGCGTGGCGGTAGGACAGGCCCGCGCTCTGGCAGGCGGCGGCGAGGCTGCCCGTCTCGGCGACGCAGACCAGCAGGGCGATCAGGCGCGGACCCAGCGTGTCGCCGCCGTCGTGGGAGATCGTCCACTGGGGACGGATGGAGATCTTGTGCATGAGGTGGCGCGGCGCTCCGCCGCAAGCGTGAGTTTCTCCGGAATGCGACCCGGGCGCCGGCGGTGCCGCGAACACGGCGGCCGCGCTATCACGCTGTCGACATCGATGCGGATTCGGCATCGCCGGCTGGGATCTCGGCGACGCGTCCCGGCCGGTTCCCTTCGCCCGGCGCGTCGACCCGCCCAACGCGGGCGGACCGATGCCCAGGGGGGTAATCCCCCCAAGCCCGGCAGGGATGTCGCATTAAACCGTCGAGCAGGCCGCCTGCATTGCAACAAAACGTACCAGGCAGGGTACCGCGGGCGGTATCGCGATGGATGTGGCACTGCAGCATCTGAACGCTCAATCAGGACATCGGGATTGACGAAGGAGGCCTCATGCGAGGTCGATCCTAGGGTTCGTCTTTAGAGCTTGACCGCATATTGCAACGATCCCCACGGGATACTTACAGTCGGGCAGTCGTCGATGTTGGGACAGCGACGATCGATGCCCGCAGGTCATCAAAAGGAACAAGATGTCAACCGTCA
>DATCRO010000920.1:0-2600 GCA_036569025.1 Burkholderiaceae bacterium | reverse complement strand
CTCGATTCGGACGGCTGAGCAAGCCGCCCTTGTCGCATCTGCCTGCCTACCTGCGGCGGCGGGGCGGCACCACGGCCTTGCGCCGCGCCGGAGCCTGCGCGCGCGCCCGCTGCTGCGGTTCGCTCGAAGCGACGGGCGCCGCCGCATCGCCGGCCTCGACCGGCAGGCCGCCGCAGCGCATGCCGTCGCGGTCGATCACCGTCAGCGCCACCTGCTTGATGCCCAGCCCCGTCAGGCCGATCCGGTCGGCCGCCGCGCGGCTCAGGTCGATGACGCGTCCCGCCGAATAGGGGCCGCGGTCGTTGATGCGCACCAGCACCTCGCTGCCGTTGACGAGGCTGCGCACGCACACGCGCGTGTTGAATGGAAGCGTCTTGTGGGCCGCCGTCATGGCGCTCATGTCGAAGCGTTCGCCGCTGGCGGTCTTGCGCTGGTGGAACTGGATGCCGTACCACGATGCGCCGCCGCGCTCGAAAATTTCGCGCGGCCCGTCGTCGGGAATACCGTCGTCCGGGGCCTGCTCGCCCATGCCGGAGACGGCGAGGTCATAGCGCACCGCGGGTACGCTGGAGCGCGCGGCAGCGCCCGGAGGTACCGCGATGGCGCGGGGCAGGGGCAGCAGCTTCGTCCCGTCACCGCCGCCTTCGGCGTCGGTGGCAGGCGGCATGGCGCATCCCGCAAGAACGCAGGTCGCCGCGACAAGCGCCGCCCGGAACCCCGCGCGCCCTCTCAATCGAGGCGCTCCAGCACAGCCAGCGTGGCCGCCGACTGGTTCATCGTGTAGAAGTGCAGCGCCGGCGCGCCGCCTTCCTGCAGGCGCGCGCACAGGTCGGTGACCACATCGAGGCCGAAGGCCTTGATCGACGCCGTGTCGTCGCCGAAGCTCTGCAGCCGCAGGCGGATCCAGCGCGGGATCTCTGCGCCGCAGGCGTCCGAGAAGCGCATGAGCTGCGTCGAGCTCGTGATCGGCATGATGCCCGGCACGATCGGCGTGTCGAGCCCCAGCTTGCGCACGTCGTCGACGAAGCGGAAATACGCCTCGGGGCTGAAGAAGTACTGCGTGATCGCCGAGTCGGCGCCCGCCTTCACCTTGGCGGCGAAGGCCTGCAGATCGGCCTCGGGCGAGCGGGCCTGCGGGTGGATCTCGGGGTAGCAGGCCACCTCGATGTGGAAGTCGCGGCCGGTCTCCTCGCGGATGAAGCCCACGAGGTCGCTCGCATACTGGAACTCGCCGCCGATGCCGTAGCCGCTGGGCAGGTCGCCGCGCAGCGCCACCAGGCGCTTGACGCCCATCGCCTTCAACTCGGCGAGCTGCTCGCGCACGGTGGCGCGCGTGGCGCCGATGCACGAGAAGTGGCTCGCGGCGTCCACGCCTTCGGACAGGATCTCCTGCACCGCACCGAAGGTGCCCTGGTGCGTGGAACCGCCCGCGCCGTAGGTGACCGAGCAGAACTGCGGCTTGCGCGCATACAGCTGCTGGCGCACCGCGCGCAGCTTGACCGCGCCTTCGGGCGTCTTGGTCGGGAAGAATTCGAAACTCAACGGAAGGCGCACCTGCGTCTCCTTAGGAACCGTTCGCCTGAACGGCGCGAACGGCGTGAATGAAAAACTCGCGGTTGCCGTCGCCCCCGGCGATCGGGCTGTCGAACCACTGCAGCACCCGCAGGCCGAGCGCCTCGCAGGCATCGCGCAGGCGCTTCTCGACCACCGCGTACAGCGCGTCGTCGCGCACGATGCCGCCCTTGCCGATCTGGCCCGGCTGCAGCTCGAACTGAGGCTTGACCAGCATCAGCAGGCGCCCTTCATCGGCCATGAATCCGACGACCGCCGGCAGCACCAGCGTGAGCGAGATGAACGACAGGTCGCCCACGATCAGGTCGAAGCGTGGCCCACCTTCATCGCCTTCTTCGCCGAGATCGTCGGCCGACAGCGCACGCGCATTGACGCCCTCGATGGCCACCACGCGCTCGTCCTCGCGCAGCCGCGCATGCAGCTGTCCGTGGCCTACGTCGACGCCCACCACCCGGGCGGCGCCGCGCTGCAGCAGGCAGTCGGTGAAGCCGCCGGTCGACTGGCCCACGTCGAGGCACAGCCAGCCGGCCGGGTCGATGCCGCTCGCCGCCAGCGCGCCCTCGAGCTTGAGCCCGCCGCGCGAAACATAGCGCGCTTCCGCCGCATCGACCAGCTCGAGCTCGGCAGACTCCGGCACGTCGTCCTTGTTCTTGACGACATTGCGCCAGGCGTCGCCCGAGCCCGCGTCACGCCAGCGCAAGCCGCCGGCGATGAGCCGCACGGCCTGCGAACGCGACGCGGCCAGGCCGCGCTCCACCAGCAACTGATCGGCGCGCATGCGCTGCTGCGGCTGTCGCTGCGACCCCCGCTCAGTAGCGGTAGGTGTCCGGCTTGTAGGGGCCGTTCTTGTCGACGCCGATGTAGGCGGCCTGCACGTCGGTCAGCTCGGTCAGCATGGCACCGACCTTCTTCAGGTGCAGGCGCGCGACCTTCTCGTCGAGGTGCTTCGGCAGCACGTAGACCTTGCCGGCCTGGTAGGCGTCGGGCTTGGTGAACAGCTCGATCTGCGCGATGGTCTGGTTCGCGAA
>DATCRO010000919.1:0-2480 GCA_036569025.1 Burkholderiaceae bacterium | reverse complement strand
AGGTGGCCAGCGCCATGATCGGCAACGAGCTGGCCAACCACGTGCGCGACGTCTCCATCGCGCTGTACGAGCGGGCCGCCGAATACGCGCTGACCAAGGGCATCATCATCGCCGACACGAAGTTCGAGTTCGGCCTCGACGCCGACGGCACGCTCACGCTGATGGACGAGGTGCTGACGCCCGACTCCTCGCGCTACTGGCCGGTCGACGGCTACGCCGAGGGCAGCAACCCGCCCAGCTACGACAAGCAGTTCGTGCGCGACTGGCTCGAGTCGGTGCGCATCGACGGCCAGCCGTGGAACAAGAAGGCGCCGGCCCCGGCGATGCCGGCCGAGGTGGGTGAACGCACGGCGGCCAAGTACCGCGAAGCGTTCGAACGCCTGGCGGGCTGACTCGACGCGCGCCGGTCTTGCCCACTCCGTTGCTCCAGCACATGTCCCGCCTGCTCGAACGTCTCGACGCGCAGATCGCCCAGGCCGAGGAGGTCTTCGATCGCGAGTGCCTGAAGTCCAGGCGCGCGGCGGTGCTGGCGCGCCACGGGCAGTTCTCCGAGGCGCGCTTCGCGCTGCAGGGGCTGCGCTCGCAGAGCCAGCGGCTGCGCAACCCGGTGCTGTCGGCCTGGGTCGCGTTCGTCGACGGGCTGATCGAGCATTGCGAGTCGCTGTCGCCGTCGGCGCGCGCCAAGTTCCAGCGCGCCTACGACCTCGCGTCCACCGCGGGCGACGCCGAGCTGCACTCGCTGTGCGCCGCGTGGCTGGCGATCGCCGACTTCAACGCCAACGACATCGACGCCACCGTCGCCCACGCCAGGGAGGCGCTGCGCCTCGCGCCGCCGACGTCGCACGCCGCCCGCGCGCGCGCCGCGCTCGTGGTGGCCAGCGCGTGGCGCGTGGCCGGCGACGACGAGCGCGCCATCCCCTGGTACAAGGTCGCGCGCCAGCATGCGGCCACGGAGGGCGACGTCTCGCTCGTGAGCGTGCTGCTGCACAACATGGCCGCGTTCCAGGTCGGCCGAATCAGCCTGGAGGGCGCGTTCGACCGCGCCGACCTGGCCGACGCCCAGCGCGTGCTGCTGGAGGCCGAGTCCACCGGCAACTACGACGCGGGCGTGGGCAACGGCCAGCTGATGGCCGAGGTGCCGCTGCTGCGCGCGCAGCTGATGACGGTGCTGGGCCAGTACGACGCCGCCATCTCGCTGTTCGACGCGCAGCTGCCGCGCGCCCGCGCCGAGGGCCAGGTGCACCGCGAGGCGCGCTTCCTGGCCGACGCGCTGTTCGCCGAGGTCAAGCTGGGCCGGCTGGACGAGGCGGTCAAGCGCCTGCGCGCCGTCAACGCGGCGCTGCCGCTGATGACCGAGCACGACGACATCGCCGCCACCCACGCGCGCCTGGCGGTGGCCACGCGCGCGCTCGGCAAGGGCGACCAGGCCGACGCGCACGCGGCCCAGGCCGAGGCGGCGCTGGAGAAGCACCGCGCGGAGCAGCGCCGCTGGGCGGACGCGCTGGCGGCGGTCGATTTCGAGACCTGATTCCCCCGCGACGCGCGGCGTATTGGTAGGGCGGGTTAGCCGAAGGCGTAACCCGCCGTTCGCCGGCGTTGCGAGACGCCACCATGGCGGGTTACGCCTGCGGCTATCCCGCCCTACGAATTCGACCTGTCAGCTCAGCACCGTCATGCTCAAGCGCCGGCGGTACTGGTCGATCACCGGATCCGCGCCCACCGCCGTCGCGTGCCCCGTCAGCTCCAGCTTGGGCTGGTCGCCCGCGGCCTTCTCCGCGACGGGCTTGGGGGCCGGCTTGGTCATCAGCTCGAGGATGCCGACGTAGACCTTGCGCGCGAGCTCGTCGTTCCACGACTTGTCGCGCATCAGGATCTCCAGCAGCTCGTCCAGCGCCTGCGTGAACGCGCCGGTGGCCAGGTACGACTGGGCCAGCTCGAAGCGGGCGTCGAAGTCGCGCTTGTTGGCGGCGATGGCCGCGGCGAGCTGGTCGTGCGATCGTGCGCCGGCGGCCTTCTCGCAGGCGTCCAGCCAGAAGCCGATGGCGTCGAACTTCGCGTTGGGCAGCACGCGCTGGGCCACCGGCTGGTAGGCCTGGCGCGCCTGCACGAGCAATTCGGGGTTGCTGCGGCTCGTCTCGATCAGCAGGCGCAGGTAGTCGTAGCGGGCCGATTCGTTGGCCGGGTCGATCGCCACGGCCTCCTGCAGGCGGGCGAGCGCGGCGTCGGTGTCGCCCTCGGCCAGCAGCGCCTCGGCCGCCTGCGCGTCGCCTTCGGCCGCGAGTTCGTCGGCGCCGGGCACGTGCTTGTCGAGGAAAGCGCGGATCTCGCCCTCGGGCAGGGCGCCGACGAAGCCGTCGACCGGCTGGCCCTGGTGGAACATCACGCAGAACGGGATGGAGCGCACGCCGAAGGCCTGGCTCAGCTGGCCGGCGATCTCGGGCTGCTCGTCGCTGTTGAGCTTGGCGAGCTTGAAGCGGCCC
>DATCRO010000918.1:0-3937 GCA_036569025.1 Burkholderiaceae bacterium | reverse complement strand
CGGTCACCCTGCATGCCGACGGCTCGGTCACGATCGACGACGACGGCCGCGGCATCCCGTTCGGCCTGCACCCTGAAGGGCAGGTGCCGGTCATCGAGATCGTCTACACGCGCCTGCACGCGGGCGGCAAGTTCGACAAGGGCAGCGGCGGGGCGTACAGCTTCTCCGGCGGCCTGCACGGCGTGGGCGTCAGCGTCACCAACGCGCTGGCCAAGAAGCTGGAGGTCGCGGTGTTCCGCGACGGCCAGTTCGCCGCGCTCACGTTCTCCGGCGGCGACGTCACCGTGCCGCTGGAGGTGCGCAAGCTGACGGGCGGCGAGCGCAAGCACGGCACGCGCGTCACCGTGTGGCCGGACCCGAAGTACTTCGAGAGCGCGGAGCTGCCGCGCGGCGAGCTGGTGCACCTGCTGCGCAGCAAGGCGGTGCTGATGCCGGGCGTCACCGTCACGCTCACCATCGAGAAGGCGGGCAAGGAGCCCGAGGTCCTCACCTGGTCCTACCAGGGCGGCCTGCGCGACTACCTTCAGCAGACGCTCACGGCCGAGCCCATCGTGCCGCTGTTCGAGGGCGAGCGCTTCGCGGGCACGAACGAGTCGGAGAACTTCGCCGAGGGCGAGGGCGCGAACTGGTGCGTCGCCTTCACCGACGATGGCGCCGCCGTGCGCGAGAGCTACGTCAACCTCATCCCGACGGTGGCCGGCGGCACGCACGAGTCCGGCCTGAAGGACGGCCTGTTCACGGCGGTCAAGAGCTTCATCGAGATGCACGGCCTCCTGCCCAAGGGCGTCAAGCTGATGCCCGAGGACGTGTTCTCACGTGCCAGCTTCGTGCTGTCGGCCAAGGTGCTCGACCCGCAGTTCCAGGGCCAGACCAAGGAGCGCCTGAACAGCCGCGACGCGCTGCGGCTGGTATCCGCGTTCACCAAGCCGGCGCTGGAGCTGTGGCTCAACCAGCACGTCGAGTACGGACGCAAGCTGGCCGAGCTGGTCATCCGCCAGGCGCAGGCGCGCCAGAAGGCCAGCCAGAAGGTGGAGAAGCGCAAGGGCTCCGGCGTCGCCGTGCTCCCAGGCAAGCTCACCGACTGCGAGAGCCGCGACCTGACCCTCAACGAAGTCTTCCTGGTCGAGGGCGACTCGGCCGGCGGCTCGGCCAAGATGGGCCGCGACAAGGAAACGCAGGCCATCCTGCCGTTGCGCGGCAAGGTGCTCAACACGTGGGAAGTCGAGCGCGACCGCCTGTTCGCCAACAACGAGATCCACGACATCGCGGTGGCGATCGGCGTCGATCCGCATGGCCCGAACGACTCACCCGACATGGCGGGCCTGCGCTACGGCAAGATCTGCATCCTGTCGGACGCGGACGTCGACGGCTCGCACATCCAGGTGCTGCTGCTGACGCTGTTCTTCCGGCACTTCCCGCAACTGGTGGCGCGCGGCCACGTGTATGTGGCCAAGCCGCCGCTGTATCGCGTCGATGCGCCGGCGCGCGGTCGCAAGCCGGCCGCCAAGATCTACGCGCTCGACGACGGCGAACTCGAGGCCACCCTGGACAAGCTGCGCAAGGAAGGCGCGCGCGACGATTCCTGGAAGATCAGCCGTTTCAAGGGCCTTGGCGAGATGAACGCCGAGCACCTGTGGGAGACCACGCTGAACCCGGAGACGCGCCGCCTCTTGCGAGTCGAACTGGGCCAGCTCGACCTGCTGCAGACCGAGGGCCTGTTCACGCGCCTGATGGGCAAGGGCGAAGCGCATGCACGGCGCGAGCTGATGGAGCTGCGCGGGGACGCGGTCGAGATCGACATCTGACCCCCCCTGTGAGTCGCGGCTGCGCGCACGCGCGACGCGGGCGGGGGGCGCTCGCTCGCCGGCGTGACGCGAGCGCGCGAGCGGGCGCACGTGCGCGGGGCATGCGCGGGGCATGTGCGCGGGTACGCATGGGGTGTACACGTGGACGTCCACACATGGGCAAGTGCGCACCGCGCGTGTCGGTCATGCGCGCACGGCAGTGAAGGAGAGAGGCGCTGTGCCCGCCTGCGCGCCAGCGTGGCGTCGATCGCGTCCGCGCTCGATCGCGCTTGGGCTTACAAGAGTCGGCGTGCGACCGCACCGAGGTGTCTGGTCTTGAATGTTGCACGCCGGTCTGCCGGCCAATGGCGCAAGTGCCGGACGTGCAACATGCGAGACCTGACACCGATCGCTGACACCGATCGCTGGAAGACATGGCGCACGTTCGGTGTCAGGTCTGGCACGACGCACGATCGGCGGGGGCTGCGTCGCCGACAGCTCGGCGTGCGTCGTTCGAGCCCAGACACCTCGGTCTGCCGGCGCGCCACGCCTGTCGGACGAGGGGCGTCCGGATCGTGCAGACCCCGGCACGCGCCATTCAGGCGCAGACCCTCGGCGCATCGCCTCGCGACATCCGCCTGTCCAACGTGTCCCGAATGCGTACCCGCCTACGCAACGACATGGTCGCTTGCTTGCCGAAACTGGCACGGCCGCGCCGCAAGCGCTCGATCCGGCGGCGAACCGCCGCGATCTCCGGTCGAGCGGCCAAGCCCGTCATCTTGCGCATCGGTTCGCCTCGATTCAACCGCTTACATAACCACCCATTCGGTGGCGGGAACCTCGCGCGCGGAAGCGTTACTTAACCAGTCAGGATGCCAAAACGTGCAGAAATCCCGCGTTCATCGGGGATTGCCCGGCACGCGCTTCGGCGATCCTTTCCATAATCCACGCTCCGTTGCCCGGCCAGTGGTCGAGCATGCCTCGGCCGTCGCGCTGCCGGTCGTGCCAACCTGCCATTCCCGATCCGTCCCTTTCCGATGCCGACCAGCGAGATTGCCGAGAGCGCCCATCTGCGGATCCGTCCGACGATGCTGTCCGACCTCGACTTCGTCGTGTCGGTGGAGCAGGACGCGCGCAACCTCGTGTTCATCACGCCGTGGGAGCGCACGCAGCACGAGGGCGCGATCCGCTTTCCGGACTCGCGGCACTTCATCGTCGAGGCCGGTGACCAGTGGGAGCCGATCGGCTTCGTGATCCTGCAGGGCTGCCGCAACCCGAACCGCTCGGTCGAGCTCAAGCGCATCGTGCTCCAGACCCAGGGCCGTGGCCTCGGGCGCGCCTGCGTGCGCATGCTCAAGCGGCTGGCGTTCCGCGACCTGGCCGCGCACCGCTTCTGGCTGGACGTGAAGTCGCTCAATGCGCGCGCCCTGCGGCTGTACGCCAGCGAGGGCTTCGTCGAGGAAGGCCGGCTGCGCGAGAGCGTGCGCGTGGGCACCGGCGAGACCGCGGGCTGGGAAAGCCTGGTCGTGATGTCGCTGCTCGATCGCGAGTACCAGGCGCGCGTCGACGCCGGGCTCGAGACGGCCTTCTCGGGGCAAGGCGCATGAAGCGCTCGCTGCTCAACACGGCCAGCGCGATCCTGTTGTTGACGGGGTCGATGGCCGGCTGCGACTCGGTGCCCGAGGCGCCCGGCGCCCGCGGGCTCGGCGCGGCCGCGCAGGCGCCGGCCGAGCGCGCGGTGCCCGACAGCCCGATCGTTCCCGTGGCCGGCAAACCGGTGCTGTGGGGCTACGTCGACGGCGCCGGCATCGCGCATTTCGCCAGCAGCCAGGTCGACGGCCGCTACGAGCAGGTGCTGCGCGAGACCGAGGGCCGGCGCGTGGTCGGCAAGACGCAGGGCACCGACGGCCTGCTGACGTGGCTGGAGATCTCGCCCGACGTCAAGGCGCTGCAGCCCGTGCTCGACGAGGCGGCGCAGGCCCCGGCCGAACGCGCTGTTCCCAGCGCCCCGATCGTTCCCGTCGCCGGCAAGCCGGTGCTGTGGGGCTACGTCGACGGCGCCGGCGTGGCCCATTTCGCCAGCAGCCAGATCGACGGGCGCTATGAACAAGTGCTTCGCGAGACCGACGGCCGGCGCGTGGCGGGCAAGACGC
>DATCRO010000917.1:0-10091 GCA_036569025.1 Burkholderiaceae bacterium | reverse complement strand
GCACTGGCGACGCGCAGCCGCCGCTGGTGCTGCTGCACGACTCGCTGGGCAGCGTCGAGCTGTGGCGCGACTTTCCCGAACTGCTCGCGCGCGACACCGGCCGGCGCGTCGTCGCCTACGACCGCGCGGGCTTCGGGCTGTCGGACGCGCGCGTCACGCGGCCGTCGTTCGACTTCATCGTCGAGGAGGCGACGACCTGGTTCCCGATCGTGCGCAGGCACCTGGGCATCGACCACTTCGCCGTGCTGGGCCACAGCGTGGGCGGCGGCATGGCCGTCAACATCGCGGCGCGGCATTCGGACAGCTGCACGGCGCTCGTGACGATCGCGGCGCAGGCCTTCGTCGAGGATCGCACGCTGGCAGGGCTGCGCGAGGCGCGGGTATCGTTCGCGGCCCCCGGCGCGATGGAGCGGCTGGCGCGCTACCACGGCGACAAGGCGGCGTGGGTGCTGTCGGCCTGGCTCGACACCTGGCTCGATCCGGCGTTCGCGCACTGGTCGCTGGCGCGCGTGCTGCCCGGCGTGCGCTGCCCTGCGCTGGCGCTGCACGGCGAGCTCGACGAATACGGCAGCTCGGCCCACCCCGCCATGATCGCGCGGCTGGCCGGCGGCCCGGCGCGCATGGAACTGCTCGCGGGGCTGGGCCACGTGCCCCAGCGCGAGCGGCCCGAGGAGATCGCGCGCCGGGTCGCGACGTTCCTCGCGGCCGCCTGAGTCGTTCAGCGACCCGCGTTGCGCGGATCCCAGTGGTAGAAGCGGGCGGCCGGCCGCCACGGCTTGCCCACCTGCAGCCGCGTCGACAGGAACAACGTCAGCTCGAGGTAGTCCGGGCGCGCCTGCGGGCGGACGACGAAGTCGGGCTTGCCGTCGCCGTCGAGGTCGCCGACCCAGATCAGCACGTCGTCCACGCCCAGCATGCCGGCCTCGCCGACGATGCCGTCGGGCCACAGCGCGGCCAGCGTGCGCTCGGTTTCGCCGAAGCGCACCTTCCACGCGAGCTGGCGCGTGCCGCAGCCCGGGCCGCTGCACGACGGATCCTGGCCCTGCAGCCAGTGGCCGTCGAACGAGACGTCGGTGCCGTCGACGGACACCGCGCGATCGAGGCGGCGGCGCGCGGGCGCCATCGCGGCCGGGTCGTCCGAGGCCAGGAAGCGCTCGTTGACGTACCAGGTCTTGACGGGGCCGGCCGCCAGGCCCGGCACGCCCTGCACGAGGAACAGCGAGTGCGTCTTGAGGTCGGCGTGCATCACGGGCAGCGACTCGAGCCCCTCGTGCATCTGCACGTCCTGGTTGGCGATGGTGACCTGCGTGGGCACCAGCGCGCAGGCGCCCTTGTCGCAGGTGACGGCCAGGTAGGCGCCCGCCGGGGTGGTGGTGTCGTCGACGGTGTAGCCCGCCGCGCTCGCGTGCAGCAGCGAGATCCCGGAGACCGGTGCGCCGGCCGCACCCGCGTGCAGGGACGCGGAGACGAGCAGGGCGGCGGCGAGGGCGGTGCGAAGGCGGGCGAACGTGCGCATGGCGGTGTTCGGTTGGTTGGACATGCCTGGCAGCGTAGGCATCCGTGCACGAACGATCATGGGCGGCGCGGCGAGCAAACCCCGGCGGCGCGCGGAGACTTTGCTCACGCGGTCCAGCCGCGCATGCGCCCGCGCGTCAGCGCGCGGGCCGTCCCAGCACCTTGTTCGCGCACAGCGGCACCACGGCCATCAGCGCCGCGAGCAGCCAGAACGCCGCGGGCAGGCTGGCCAGGCGCGAGACGAAGCCGACCGCCGCCGGGCCCATCAGCTGGCCCGCGTAGCCGACGGTGGTGAGCGCGGCCACGGCCATCGCCGCCGATGTGCCCGGCATGCTGCCGCAGCGCCGGAACAGCACCGGCACGATGTTGGAGGCGCCGAGCCCGATCAGCGCGAAACCGGCCAGCGCGAACTCGAGCCGGCCGCCGGACAGCAGGACGACGAAGCCCAGCACCGACAGCACGCCGCCGGCCTGCATGGTCGTGCGGTCGCCGATGCGCGCGGTGATGGCGTCGCCGCTGAAGCGTCCCAGCGTCATCGCCACCGCGAAGAAGGCGTAGCCCAGGCCGCCCTGCGCGGGCGCCGCGAGCGAGCGCGTCGTCAGCAGCAGCGCGCTCCAGTCCAGCATCGCGCCCTCGACGAGGAAGCACACGGCCGCCAACGCGGCCAGCAGCAGCATCGCGCCGCTGCGAGGCCACGCGAGCGAGTGGCCGGCGGCCACGCGGCCGGCCTCGAGGAGCCGAGGCGCGGCCACGAGCATCGCGACGACCATCAGCGCGACGCACGGCACGGTGCACGCGAGCGGCCCGACGCCCGACGACAGCAGCGCCGTGACGAACCCGGCGCCGACGAAGCCGCCGACGCTGAACATCGCGTGGAAGCCCGACATCAGCGGCACGCGCGCGTCGCGCTCGACCTCCACCGCGTGCACGTTCATCGCGACGTCCAGCGAGCCGAGCGCGCCGCCGAACGCGAGCAGCACGGCGCCCAGCGTCCACGGCGAGCTCGCCACGGCCAGCGGCGGCAGCAGCAGCGCCAGCGCGAGGCCGCTGCCGACGACGACGGGCTTGCAGCCGTAGCGCGCGCACAGCGGCCCGGTGCGCAGCATCGCGGCGACGGAGCCCGCGCCCAGGCACAGCAGCAGCACGCCCATCAGGCCGTCGTCGGCGCCGAGCCGCGCTTTCGCAAACGGGATCAGCGGCGCCCAGGCGGCCAGGCCGAAGCCGGCCACGAGGAAGGCGATGCGGGTGGCCAGGCGGGCGCCGGGGCGGTCGGCGGAGGGTTGCGCGACGGTGGATAGCGTTGTCATCTCGGGTCGAAAAAGAGGGTCAGGCCGCGGGTGCGGCCCGGGCCAGCGTGGCGCCGGCGGCTTCGAGGGGGCGCGTGAGGGCGGGCGGGGCGTCATGCTCCACCACGAGCAGGTCGACGTCGGCCAGCGCGCAGCTGCGGTGCGGCGCGCGCGCGCCGAGCTTGGCGTTCATCGCGAGGACGACGCAGCGCTGGGTCGCGTCCATCAGCACGCGCTTGAACAGCGCGTCGGCGTGCAGAGCCGCGCCGATGCCACGCACGGCGTCCACCGCGCAGGCGCCCAGGAAGCAGCGGTCGATGTTGAGCTGGGCGACGGCCTGCACGGCGGCGGTGTCGACGCTGCCGCCGACGGTGGTGTCGACGCTGCCGCCGATCATGATCAGGCGCAGGTCGGGCCGGCGCAGCACGGCGCCGGCGATGTCGATCGCGTTGGTGGCGATCGTGAGTTCCTGGTCTTCGGGCAGGAACTCGGTCAGCGCGAGGTTGGTGCTGCCGGCGTCCAGGAACAGCAGCTCGCCGGGCCGGATCGACTCGGCGGCCCGGCGCGCCAGCGCCTCCTTGCGGCCGCGCGCCTCGTCGATGCGGGCGAACATCGGCTGGGTGTGCGGCGTGACGGGCAGGGCGCCCCCGTACACGCGGCGGCAACGGCCCTCCGCGGCGAGCGCGCGCAGGTCGCGCCGGATCGCGTCCTCCGAGACGTCGAATTCCTGCGCCAGCGTGGCGGCCACCACGGCGGCGCCGCCGGCCAGGCGCTGGGCGATGACGTCGCGTCGGGCGAGCGGGAGGGGCGTCTGCATCCGGCCATGATAAACGTGCACAAACAAGAATGCAAACACGTACAATCGTGCAAACCAGGAGCGGGGACACCGTGCAGAGCCAGACCAAGAACGCGAAGTCGCGCGACGAGATCGCCACGTTGGCCCGCCACGCCTTCGGCGTCGGCCTGCTCCCCGGCGACGCCGGCCTGCGCGAGCTGACCGACGGCTGGTTCAATGCCGTCCACGAGCTCGGGCTGGCCGACGGCCGCCGCGTGGTCCTGAAGATCGCGCCGCCGCCCGGCGCTCCGGTGATGACCTACGAGCGCGACCTGATGGCCACCGAGGTCGCCAAGATGCGGCTGGTGAAGTCCGACCCGGCGATCCCGGTCCCCGCCGTGCTGTTCCACGACGACTCGCTCCGCGTCTGCGACGCGCCGTACTTCTTCATGGAGAAGGCGGCCGGCGCCAATCTCGACCACGTCCGCACGACCCTGGCGCCCGACGAGGCGAGCGCCATCGACCGCCATGTCGGCGAGGTCGTGCGCGCCATCAACGGCTTTCGCGGCGAGTGGTTCGGCCTGCCGGGGCACCCCGGGCTGCGCGCGTCCACGTGGCGCGAGGCGTTCGGGCGGATCGTCGAATCGGTGCTGCAGGACGGAGCGCGCCGCGACGTGGCGTACCCCCGTCCGGCCGACGAGATCCGCGCGCTGCTGCATCGCCACGGCCCGGCGCTGGACGAGGTGCGCGAGCCCCGCCTGGTGCATTGGGACGGCTGGGACAAGAACTTCTTCGTCGCCGATGGCCGCGTCACGGGCCTGATCGACTTCGAGCGCGCGCTCTGGGCCGACCCGCTGATGGAGGCGCAGTTCCGCGCGCTGTCCTGGGGCGGCGTCTCCGACGCCCTGCGCGGCTACGGCCGCACCGGGTTCAGCGACACCGAACTGGTGCGCAACCGCCTCTACACGCTGCACCTGGCGCTGGTGATGCACACCGAGTGCTTCTACCGGCTGTACCCGGACGACCAGGTGCTGAACGGCTCGCGCCGGATGCTGGTCGAGAACCTGGACTGGCTGCAGGCGCACGCCTGAGCGCTGCCGCTCAGGCCGCGGGCGCTTGCGGGTGGCGCAGCTTCCAGGCGCGCAGGGCCTGGCGGTACTTGTCCATCTCGAGGTCGTGCAGGTCGAAGATGCAAGGGTCGCAGCCGTTGCCGCAGCACAGGTCGATGTCGGGCTGCGGCGGCGGCAGCGGCATCGGGTCGTCGCCGGGGTGCGCGGCGGACGGGTCGGGGATCGTCATGCAAGCATTGTCCAAAGAAAAAGGCGCCCGCAGGCGCCCCGGTGTCGTCGCGCGGCCGCGTCAGCGCATGCCGGCGCCGCGCAGCTGGTTCACGCAGGTGGGCGGCAGCACGTTGACGATGCAGCGCCGGCCCTCGATCGCGCCGTCCTGCACGCAGGGGGCGGCCTGCGCGGCGCAGGCCCCGGCGCGGTTGCCGGCGAGCAACTGGGCGTTGCACGAGGAGGACAGGCGGACCTTGTAGCAGCGCTTGATCGCGTCCTGGATCGGCGAGAGGCAGGTCGACACGGCGTGGTGCACGCTCTGCTGGCAGGATGCGTCCAGGCCGGTCAGCGGCGGCAGGCCGATGTCCAGGCTCTGGTCGGTCGACACCGTCGTGCTGCTGGCGCCCGACGGGCAGGCGTGGTCCTGGTAGCTGACTGAGCCGTCGGCCTGCTTGCACTTGTAGCCCTGCGCGTGCGCGAGCCACGGCGTGCACGCCAGCGTCAGGGCCAGCACCAGGCGCTGGAAACGGTTCATGGGTATCCCTCCCCGGGTATTGATCCGAGGCGCAGGCTACCTCACGTCCTTCGAGCGGCGACGCCGCGCCGGCGGGGATCCGTGGCGGATTTCCGGAATGTTGCGGTTTCTTGGCAAACCTGCCACGAAGCCGGGTCACTCGAACTTGTCGAGCACCGCGCCGAAGCTCGCGCTGGACGAGTGATTGGCGAACTTGGCCAGCACGCCGCGGGTGTAGCGCGGCGCCGGCTTCTTCCAGGCGGCGCGGCGCCTGGCGAGCTCGTCGTCGGCGACGTTGAGCTGCAGCAGCAATTGGTGGGCGTCGATCGTGATCGAGTCGCCCTCGTGCACCAGCGCGATCGCGCCGCCCTCGTAGGCTTCCGGCGCGACGTGGCCCACCACCATGCCCCAGGTGCCGCCGGAGAAGCGCCCGTCGGTGATCAGGCCCACCGATTCGCCCAGCCCCTGGCCGATCAGCGCGCCCGTGGGCGCCAGCATCTCGGGCATGCCCGGGCCGCCCTTGGGGCCCAGGTAGCGCAGGATCATCACGTCGCCGGCGACGATCCTGCCGGCCATGATGGCGGCCAGGGCCGACTGCTCGTCGTCGAACACGCGGGCCGGGCCGGTCATCACGGGGTTCTTCAGGCCGGTGATCTTGGCGACGCAGCCCTCGGTGGCGAGGTTCCCGCGCAGGATGGCCAGGTGGCCGTCCGGGTACATCGCGTTGGCGATGGTGCGGATCACCTTCTGGTCGGCGCGCGGCACGGACGGCACGTCGGCCAGCGATTCGGCCACCGTCTTGCCGGTGATGGTCATGCAGTCGCCGTGCAGCAGGCCGGCGTCCAGCAGCAGCTTCATGACCTGCGGGATGCCGCCGGCGCGGTGCAGGTCGATGGCCAGGAACTCGCCGCTGGGCTTGAGGTCGCACAGCACCGGCGTGCGCTTGCGGATGCGCTCGAAGTCGTCGATCGTCCACTCGACCTCGGCCGCGTGCGCGATGGCCAGGAAGTGCAGCACGGCGTTGGTGGAGCCGCCGGTGGCCATGATGACGGCCACGGCGTTCTCGATCGCCTTCTTCGTGACGATGTCGCGCGGCTTCAGGTCGGCCTTGACGGCCTCGACCAGCACGCGCGCCGATTCGCGCGTGTTCTCGATCTTCTCGCCCTCGACGTTGGCCATCGTCGACGAGTAGGGCAGCGACATGCCCAGCGCCTCGAACGACGACGACATCGTGTTGGCGGTGTACATGCCGCCGCACGAGCCGGAGCCCGGGATGGCGCGGCGCTCGATCTGGCAGAAGTCCTCCTCGCTCATCTTGCCGGCGGAGAACTGGCCCACGGCCTCGAACACGCTGACGATGTTGAGGTCCTTGCCCTTGTAGTGGCCCGGCATGATCGTGCCGCCGTAGACGTAGATGGCCGGCACGTTGGCGCGCAGCATGCCCATCATGCCGCCTGGCATGTTCTTGTCGCAGCCGCCGATGACGATCACGCCGTCCAGCCACTGGCCGCCGACGCAGGTCTCGACGCAGTCGGAGATCACCTCGCGCGAGACCAGGCTGTACTTCATGCCCTCGGTGCCCATGGCCATGCCGTCGGAGATGGTGGGCGTGCCGAACATCTGCGCATTGGCGCCATGGACCTTGAGCGCATCGACCGCGGCGTCGGCCAGCGGCTGCAGGCCCGAGTTGCAGGGCGTGATCGTCGAATGGCCGTTGGCCACGCCGATCATCGGCTTGCCGAAGTCCGTCTCCTTGTAGCCCATCGCGTAGTACATCGAGCGGTTGGGGGCACGGGCGACGCCCTCGGTGATGTTCCTGGAACGGCGATTGGACTGGGACATGGCGGTCTCCTGGAGTCTGGCGGGATGCTGGGTGAGGGCGCAGTATCGGGCGGGGCAAAATGCGTGTCCAATAGATTCATCGCGCCAGATTGATATGTCTTGTGAATCAATGATCCGCCATGGCTGACGCCCCGTTCGACCTGCGCCAGCTGCGCCAGTTCACCGTGCTCGCCGAGGAGTGCCATTTCGGCCGCGCCGCCGCGCGCCTGGCCATGACGCAGCCGCCGCTGACGCAGGCGATCCAGCGGCTGGAGGCCGCGCTCGGCGCCCGGCTGTTCGAGCGCAGTCAGCGCCGCGTCGCGCTGAGCCCGGCGGGCGAGGTGCTGCTGCCGCTCGCGCGCAAGCTGCTCGAGGGCGCCGACGCGCTCGCGCCCGCGGTGCGCGCGGCCGCGGCGGGGCTGTCGGGCCAGCTGCGGCTGGCGTTCGTCTCCAGCGTCACGTACGGCCCGCTGCCGGCCTGGCTCAGCGGCTTCCGCGCGGCCTATCCCGATGTCGCGCTGAGCCTGCGCGAGGCCACGCTGGACGTGCAGCTGGAGCTGTTTGCCGCCGGCGAGATCGACGCCGGCTTCGTGCTGCATGCGCCCGGCGCGGTGCCGCCCGGCTTCGAGCACGTGCGCGTGATCGACGAGGCGCTCGTGATGGCGCTGCCGCAGGGCCACGCAGCCTGGAAGGCGTCGGCGGCGACGGGTTCGGCCATGCCGAGGCTGCGCTGGCGCGACGTCCGCGCCGAGCCGCTGGTGATCTTCCCGCGCACCATCGCGCCGTCGCTGTTCGACGCGCTGGTGTCGGCCTACCACGCGGGCGGCGAGACGCTGCGCATCGCGCAGCAGGCGATCCAGATGCAGACGATCGTCAACCTCGTGTCGGGCGGCATGGGCGTGGCCTGGGTGCCGGAGTCGCTCACGCACCTGCAGCGCGCGGGCGTGCGTTACGCGCGCGTGAGCGGGCTGCCCGGCCAGGCGCTGCGCTGCGAGACCAGCCTCGTGTGGCGCGCAGGCGCGGCGCCCGTGGTGGAGCGCTTCGTCGAGCACGTGCGCGGCGCGCCGCGGCGCTCGGCGCAGGCTCGCTGACGGCGCCGTCAGGAAGCGTCACGCGAAACGGCGACAATCGCCCGCTGTTCAAGGAGTTTGTCTCGATGGCGCTGGAGCATCCGCACTTCAATCCCGTGGCCCTGCAGATCGGCCCGCTCGCGATCCATTGGTACGGCCTCACGTACATGGTCGCGTTCGGCCTGTTCGTGTGGCTCGCCGGCCGCCGCACCACCTATCCGTGGTTCGCGCGCGAGGGCTGGGTGCGGCGCGACGTCGAGGACATGCTGTTCTACGGCGTGCTGGGCGTGGTGCTGGGCGGACGGCTCGGCTACGTCCTGTTCTACAAGTTCGACTACTACCTGCAGCACCTGACCGAGATCCCGGCCGTCTGGAAGGGCGGCATGTCCTTCCACGGCGGCATGCTGGGCGTGATCGTCGCGATGGCGCTGTTCGCGTGGCACCGCAAGCGCCCGTTCCTGCAGGTCACCGACCTCATCGCCCCGTGCGTGCCGCTGGGCCTGGCGAGCGGTCGCGTGGGCAACTTCATCAACGGCGAACTGTGGGGCCGGCCGGCCCCCGACTCGCTGCCGTGGGCGATGATCTTCCCGGAGTCGGGCTCGATGGTGCCGCGCCACCCGTCGCAGATCTACCAGTTCCTGGGCGAGGGCGTGCTGCTGTTCATCATCCTGTGGATCTACGGCAGGAAGGAGCGCGGCCGCGGCCAGGTCTCCGGCCTGTTCCTCATGGGCTACGGCGTGCTGCGTTTCGCCGCCGAGTTCTTCCGCGAGCCCGACGACTTCCTGGGCCTGCTGGCGCTGGGCATGAGCATGGGCCAGTGGCTGTGCGTGCCGATGGTCGTCGCCGGCGCCGTCATGTTCTGGTGGGGCTCGCGCCAGCCGCGCGGCCCGGCCGCCGCCACCGCCTGACGCAGGCGTCGTTTATCGGGCGGATTCCACGCCGGGGCCGCCCGAACTCCTGCGAGAATCGCAGCCTGATTCGATCCCTTCGTCCATGCGCCAGATCTTCCTCGACACCGAAACCACCGGCCTGAGTCCCGAGAGCGGCGACCGCATGGTCGAGATCGGCTGCATCGAGATGGACAACCGCCGCCTCACCGGCCGGCACCTGCACTTCTATCTCAATCCCGAGCGCAAGAACGGCGAGGGCGCCGTCGCCATCCACGGCCTGACCGACGAGTTCCTGTCCGACAAGCCGCTGTTCGCGCATGTCGTCGACGAGATCCTCGAGTTCGTCTCGGGCGCCGAGATCATCATCCACAACGCGGCCTTCGACGTCGGCTTCCTCAACGAGGAACTGCGCCGCTGCGGCCGCGACAAGTTCAGCACGCACGTCACGGGCATCACCGACACGCTGCTGATGGCGCGCGAGATGTTCCCCGGCAAGGCGAACTCGCTCGACGCGCTGTGCAAGCGCCTGGAGGTCGACAACAGCAACCGCACGCTGCACGGCGCGCTGATCGACGCCAACCTGCTCGCCGAGGTCTACATCCGCCTCACGCGCGGCCAGGATTCGCTGGTGATGGACATGACCGAGGACGCATCCGGCAGCACCGGCGACCTCGGCGGCCCCGTCGACCTCAGCGTCTTCGTGCTGCCCGTGCTGTGTGCCACGGAGTCCGAGCTCGCGGACCACGAGCGGGTGTTGGGCGAGATCGACAAGGCCAGCGGCGGGAAAACGATCTGGCGTGCACAAACGCAAAAAGCTGTGGCATAATCCAAGGCTGTTCTGATGTTGCAACGACATCGAACACCGGCACATGCCGGGCGGTTAGCTCAGGGGTAGAGCACGTCCTTCACACGGACGGGGTCGCAGGTTCGAAACCTGCAC